>NZ_LNII01000022.1:0-7240 GCF_001463365.1 Enterobacter sp. 50793107
TACATATACAATTCATGCCTATTCTTCAGGTTTAATTTTTGCAAAATATTACGCCTATGAGAGCTGATTGTCTTTTTTGTTATGTTAAGCATAATAGCAATTTTGTCATCTGTTGCTCCCTCAGAAAATAAAGTTAACAGCAGGGTCTCTTTCGATGATAACTTTTTAAAATAAAGTGCATTGTGAAAATAATCTTGATTTGTTAAATCATTAAAACACTCTATATATTTATCCAAATCATAATTACATGGCAAAATTAACGTTTTTTCCGGTCTATATTTTGAAACTGCGTAACAATGTAAGAAATTATCTGTAATGATTATATCTTGAGTATGATACTTATGATAAAAAATAAGAGCTGGAAGCTTAGCGGTTTGCTCAACGTTATATGTGTAAGATTCAAATACTTTAGAATCGTAAATGAGTTCCCTGATGCCGTAATATAAAAAATAGTTATCAGTAATAACATATATTCTTATTATTTTTTTTGATATCATTTCATTCACCTTGAAAGTCAGAACAAATATCCTAGCACAATGATGAAAGTATCTATTTCTTTGTTATCAACAAGACCCAATTCATATCCTGTATTTAATTCAATATTGTTTGTTAAGTTGTAAAACAAACCAGTACCAAAAGCTGCCCCATAAATTTCATGACTTTGATCAGGTTTCATTTTTGAACCACAAGAAATACCAGCAAGTCCATAAAAATTTATATCTTGTGTGATATTAATAGCGAGCCCCGGCATAATTGATGCGTATTTGTTTTTCAAATAAGAGTTCCCGGAACCGCTGGTATTCTGTATATAAGTACCTGATGCGACCAGTGCAAAATTACCCATATCGTGTTTAAATATCACATTCATGCCATGCATCTTTTCGGCCCCACTCTCTTTGCCTGCAGCATAATTTATAGACATTGAATTACTGGCAAATACTGGCATGGTAAAAGCGCCAAAAAAAAGAAAAGCAGCTGCTAGATTAAATTTATGCATAGTTCCTCCAATAATTTCTCTTAAATATACAGAGATAAAATTGTGTTACCAGCATATAAATACACATGCAAAAGTTTTAATTGCACAACAAAATGTTTATTTTTATATATTGACTAAGGCTACTGACACGAACCAGTCATTCCTGGATAAAGTATTTTAAGGAAATGAAATTCGGGATTGTTTATTTTTGATACATGAGGAAGTAAAATGCGCATACAGTTGATATATTTACAGTAGAGAATATACCCTACCGTAAATTGTTGTGGCAGATACAGAGAGAACTGGAAATAACATCTGCTTAAAAAAGGGTTTTGATAAGCTCTTGATAACCATCCGAAAAATAATAATAAAAACGGGAACCAATCGGCTCCCGTTGTTGTATAACCCAGCTAATAGATTACATATTCGCGATAATCGCGTCACCAAACTCTGAACATTTCAGCAGCTTAGCGCCTTCCATCAGACGTTCGAAGTCGTAGGTTACGGTTTTCGCGTTAATCGCGCCTTCCATACCTTTAACGATCAGGTCTGCGGCTTCGAACCATTCCATATGACGCAGCATCATCTCTGCGGACAGGATGATAGAGCCTGGGTTCACTTTGTCCTGGCCTGCGTATTTTGGTGCAGTACCGTGGGTTGCTTCGAACAGGGCGCATTCGTCACCGATGTTCGCGCCTGGGGCGATACCGATACCGCCAACCTGTGCAGCCAGGGCGTCGGAGATGTAGTCACCGTTCAGGTTCATACAGGCGATCACGTCGTATTCCGCTGGACGCAGCAGGATCTGCTGCAGGAACGCATCGGCGATAACATCTTTAATGATGATCTCTTTGCCGGTGTTCGGGTTCTTAATCTTCTGCCATGGGCCGCCGTCGATCAGCTCACCGCCGAACTCTTCTTGCGCCAACTGGTAACCCCAGTCTTTGAACGCGCCTTCGGTGAACTTCATGATGTTGCCTTTGTGAACCAGGGTCACAGAGTCACGGTCGTTGGTGATCGCGTATTCAATTGCCGCGCGCACCAGACGTTTGGTCCCTTCTTCGGAGCACGGCTTGATGCCGATACCGCAATGCTCAGGGAAGCGAATTTTCTTCACGCCCATCTCTTCGCGCAGGAATTTAATCACTTTTTCTGCGTCAGCAGAGTCAGCTTTCCATTCGATACCCGCGTAGATGTCTTCTGAGTTTTCGCGGAAGATAACCATATCGGTCAGCTCAGGGTGCTTAACCGGGCTTGGGGTGCCCTGATAGTAACGAACCGGACGCAGACACACGTACAGGTCCAGCTCCTGACGCAGTGCCACGTTCAGGGAACGGATACCGCCACCAACTGGCGTCGTCAGTGGGCCTTTGATAGCAACGCGGTAGTCGCGGATCAGGTCCAGCGTTTCTGCTGGCAGCCAAACGTCCTGGCCATAAACTTGAGTAGATTTTTCACCGGTGTAAATTTCCATCCAGGAAATTTTACGCTCGCCTTTGTAGGCTTTCTCAACAGCGGCATCAACCACTTTCAGCATTGCCGGGGTAACGTCTACACCGATACCATCACCTTCGATGAATGGAATGATCGGATTGTGAGGAACGTTAATCTTGCCGTTTTGCAGGGTGATCTTTTTACCTTCCGCCGGAACAACTACTTTGCTTTCCATTAACCTCTCCTTCGAGCGCTTCTGGTTGTTACTGATCTTATGTTAATAAATTGTAATGAGCCCTTCGATAGTACCTGATTGTCCTGCGCCATGAAAGGTCTTCGTTATTAGGCTATAATGCGGCAATTGATAACGCCTGAAAATACCATGAAGAAAACTTCTTTTACAAAACACCGGGTTGAGCGATTCAGCTCACGACAAGCCGCCAGAAGACCGCAAGAAAGCCAGCCAAAGCGGGTTATTTTGTTCAATAAACCCTACGATGTGTTGCCGCAGTTTACCGACGAAGCCGGGCGCAGCACGTTAAAGGATTACATTCCTGTTCAGGGCGTTTATGCCGCGGGTCGTCTGGACCGCGATAGCGAAGGTCTGCTGGTCTTAACCAACGACGGAGCCCTACAGGCAAAACTCACGCAGCCCGGAAAACGCACCGGCAAAATTTACTTTGTGCAGGTGGAAGGTGAGCCGGATGAAGAGGCGCTCGCCGCACTCCGCAACGGCGTGACGTTAAACGATGGCCCCACCCTGCCCGCAGGTATTGAACGTGTGAATGAACCGGAGTGGCTGTGGCCGCGCAACCCGCCCATTCGCGAGCGCAAATCTATTCCCACCAGCTGGCTCAAAATCACCCTTTATGAAGGCCGCAACCGTCAGGTTCGGCGCATGACCGCCCACGTGGGCTTCCCTACCCTGCGCCTGATTCGCTATGCCATGGGCAGTTACACCCTGGATTCCCTGGCTAACGGTGAATGGCGGGACGTTGCCCCTTAAGGAGTCAATATGTTTAAACCTCATGTCACGGTCGCCTGTGTGGTTCACGCGCAGGGGAAATTCCTGGTTGTAGAAGAGAGCATTAACGGCAAAGCGCTGTGGAATCAGCCAGCCGGGCATCTGGAAGCCAATGAAACCTTATTACAGGCCGCAAAACGTGAACTCTGGGAAGAGACGGGCATCCGCGCGGAGCCTCAGCACTTCATTCGTATGCATCAGTGGATTGCGCCTGATAAAACGCCCTTCCTGCGTTTTTTATTTGCCGTCGAGCTTAGCGAAACGTGCGCCACTGAGCCGCACGACGACGATATCGATCGCTGCCTGTGGGTCACCGCCGACGAGATCCTGAACGCGCCAAACCTGCGCTCGCCGCTGGTTGCCGAAAGCATTCGCTGCTGGCAGTCAGGCGCACGCTTGCCGCTGGAGGTCATCGCAGAATTTAACTGGCCGTTTACAGAGGGTGTCAATGGTGGGGGGGCGTGATAGAATACGCCGCCTTGAAGTTCAATGTCGTGAGTATTCCATGTCAGATAACAGCCAGAAAAAAGTGATCGTCGGCATGTCCGGCGGTGTCGATTCCTCCGTTTCCGCCTACCTGTTGCAACAACAGGGCTATAAGGTGGAGGGCCTGTTCATGAAGAACTGGGAGGAAGATGATGGCGAGGAATATTGCACTGCCGCTGCGGATCTCGCCGATGCGCAGGCCGTGTGCGACAAGCTCGGCATTGAACTGCACACCGTTAACTTTGCCGCAGAATACTGGGATAACGTGTTTGAGCTTTTCCTGGAAGAGTACAAAGCGGGCCGTACCCCAAACCCGGATATTCTGTGCAACAAAGAGATCAAATTTAAAGCCTTCCTCGAATTCGCGGCGGAAGATCTGGGCGCAGACTATATTGCGACCGGTCACTACGTGCGTCGCGCCGATGTGAACGGCAAAAGCCAGCTGCTGCGCGGTCTGGACGGTAATAAAGATCAGAGCTATTTCCTTTATACGTTAAGCCATGAACAGATTGCACAAAGCCTGTTCCCGGTTGGCGAGCTGGAAAAGCCAGAAGTCCGTAAAATTGCTGAAGAGCTGGATCTGATCACCGCGAAGAAAAAAGACTCCACCGGTATCTGCTTTATTGGCGAGCGCAAATTCCGCGATTTCCTTGGTCGCTACCTGCCTGCGCAGCCGGGCAAAATTGTCACCGTCGATGGCGACGAAATTGGCCAGCATCAGGGGTTGATGTACCACACCCTCGGCCAGCGTAAAGGCCTGGGTATCGGCGGTACCAAAGACGGTAGCGAAGATCCGTGGTACGTGGTCGACAAAGATGTCGAAAACAATATTCTGATCGTCGCTCAGGGGCACGACCATCCGCGTCTGATGTCCGTTGGCCTGATCGCGCAACAGTTGCACTGGGTCGACCGTGAACCGCTCAAAGGTACCCTGCGCTGCACGGTAAAAACACGCTACCGTCAGACGGATATCCCCTGCACCATTACCGCGCTGGATGACGATCGCATTGACGTGCGTTTTGACGAGCCAGTTGCAGCCGTCACGCCGGGCCAGTCCGCCGTCTTCTACAGCGGTGATATCTGCCTGGGTGGTGGGATCATAGAACAGCGCCTGCCGCTGCCGGCCGTTTAACCCGATAGCACACATAAAGGAGAACGTGTGGCGAAGAACTATTATGACATCACCCTGGCACTGGCAGGAATTTGCCAGTCAGCCCGTCTGGTGCAACAGCTGGCGCATCAGGGTCATTGTGACGCCGACGCGCTGCACGTTTCGCTCAACAGCGTTATCGATCTCAACCCCGGTTCAACCCTGGGTGTCTTCGGTGGCAGCGAAACCAATCTTCGTCTCGGTCTTGAAACCTTGCTTGGCGTGCTTAATGCCAGCAGCCGTCAGGGATTAAACGCGGAGCTTACCCGTTATACGTTAAGCCTGATGGTGCTGGAACGTAAACTCAGCGCAGCGAAAGGCGCGCTGAATACGCTGGGTGACCGCATTGCCGGCTTGCAGCGTCAGCTCGACCATTTTGATCTGCAGTCTGAAACGCTGTTGAGCGCCATGGCCGGTATTTATGTTGATGTTATCAGTCCGCTGGGCCCGCGTATCCAGGTCACCGGTTCACCTGCCGTACTGCAAAGCCCGCAGGTCCAGGCAAAAGTACGCGCCTCGCTGCTGGCCGGTATCCGTGCCGCCGTGCTGTGGCATCAGGTTGGCGGTGGCCGCCTGCAGTTAATGTTTTCTCGTAATCGCCTGACGACTCAGGCAAAACAAATTCTTGCTCATTGTTAACCTCCCGGAGTTGCGAATTATGGAATTATCCTCACTGACCGCCGTATCCCCTGTCGATGGACGCTACGGCGATAAAGTCAGCGCGCTGCGCGGGATCTTCAGCGAATATGGCCTGCTGAAGTTCCGTGTTCAGGTTGAAGTACGCTGGCTGCAAAAGCTGGCCGCCCAGGCAGCAATCAAGGAAGTTCCTGCTTTTGACGCCCAGGCAAACGATTACCTTGATAAAATCGTTGCTGACTTCAATGAAGAAGATGCTGCACGCATCAAGACCATTGAACGTACCACCAACCACGACGTAAAGGCGGTTGAGTACTTCCTGAAAGAGAAAGTGGCAAGCGTTCCGGCGCTGCACGCGGTGTCTGAATTCATTCACTTCGCCTGTACTTCTGAAGACATCAATAACCTGTCTCACGCATTGATGCTCTCTACCGCGCGCAAAGAGGTGGTTCTGCCTTACTGGCGTAAAATCATTGACGCGGTGAAAGCGTTGTCTGTGGAATACCGCGACATTCCCCTGCTCTCCCGTACCCACGGTCAGCCCGCTACGCCATCCACGATGGGTAAAGAGATGGCTAACGTGGCATACCGTATGGAGCGTCAGTATCGTCAGCTGGAACAGGTTGAGATCCTTGGTAAAATCAATGGCGCGGTAGGTAACTACAACGCCCATATCGCCGCTTACCCGGAAGTGGACTGGCATCAGTTCAGTGAAGAGTTCGTGACCTCCCTGGGAATTCAGTGGAACCCGTACACCACTCAGATTGAGCCGCACGACTATATCGCCGAACTGTTCGACTGTATCGCCCGCTTCAACACCATTCTGATCGACTTCGACCGTGACGTGTGGGGTTATATCGCGCTGAACCACTTCAAGCAGAAGACCATCGCCGGTGAAATCGGCTCTTCAACCATGCCGCACAAAGTGAACCCGATTGACTTCGAAAACTCCGAAGGCAACCTGGGTCTGGCCAACGCCGTGTTGCAGCATATGGCGAGCAAACTGCCGGTTTCCCGCTGGCAGCGCGACCTGACCGACTCCACCGTGCTGCGTAACCTGGGCGTGGGGATTGGCTATGCGCTGATCGCCTATCAGTCCACCCTGAAAGGGGTGAGCAAGCTGGAAGTGAACCGCGATCGTCTGCTGGACGAGCTCGACCACAACTGGGAAGTGCTGGCCGAACCGATCCAGACCGTAATGCGTCGTTACGGCATCGAAAAACCGTATGAAAAACTGAAAGAGCTGACCCGCGGTAAACGTGTCGATGCGGAAGGTATGAAACAGTTTATCGATAGCCTCGCATTGCCGGAAGCGGAGAAAACCCGCCTGAAAGAGATGACACCAGCGAATTACATTGGCCGCGCCATCACCATGGTCGACGAGCTGAAGTAATCTCCCCCGCCCCCTTTTCGCCCGAAAAGGGGGCTGCTTTTTCCCCGGTTTACTCAATGTTTATCCCCACAACAACATAATCAGCGTTAGACTGCACATGTCTCTTATACAACTCTTCCGCTGACGACGACGAGATAGGGT
>NZ_LNII01000023.1:0-253 GCF_001463365.1 Enterobacter sp. 50793107
TGGACCACGACGGCGTATCTCCGGGTGCATCGGGCATGTCCACACACCTTCAGAAATATCGTTCTCCGCCTGGTGGTGAGGCTGTTTTATCTGATCAGGGATGACCTCGTGGTGATGGTGGTGATGGTGGTGATGGTGGTGATGGGAATGTTCACTGGCATCTTCTGTAAGATAATGATCGGGATGAGCTTTAAATTTGCTCTCACAGCTGGCGGAGCAGAAATAAAGCTGATGCTCCTGGTATCGAATGCTG
>NZ_LNII01000024.1:0-272 GCF_001463365.1 Enterobacter sp. 50793107
CGGCAGTGAGCGACCATTACAGACCAGACTTGCCCGCAGCAGATGCCAGTTCCTGTCATGCCAGCCGGTCCAGTCGACAGCAATCACACAGAAGGGCATCAGGGAAGTGATGGAATGTGTGAGCAGGCGCTGAATACGGGGAATGTCCCGGTGAAGGGCGGTATTACCCAGGGCACGGTCAACACGTTTAATTTTATTTTTGACGTGCGCCCTGCCGGGAAGAGTGCGACCAAGGCTGGTCAGGGTCAGATCCGCACCGTGCGTGAGGGTAC
>NZ_LNII01000025.1:0-1831 GCF_001463365.1 Enterobacter sp. 50793107
AAAGGGCAATTCAGGGAGACAGCATGAAAATGATGGGATGGGGCAGTCACGATCAGGCCGCAATGTCCCATGACATGATGCAAAACAGCAATTCTGCTGCCCACCAGGACATGGCTGAAATGCATAAAAAAATGATGAAAGCTAAACCAGGAGCTACCAACGAAACAGCAAAGTCATTTTCTGAAATGAGCGAGCATGAGAAGGCCGCAGCTGTGCATGAGAAGGCGAATAATGGTCAGTCTTCCGTTGTTCACCAGCAGCAGGCTGATAAGCATCGTAGTCAGATCACCCAGAATTAACCCGCAGCTCCACTTGTTAGACCCTCATTTGACGCCGAAGTCACTGGCTTACGCTCCTGATAGGGAGCGTTTTTTTTAAACTAAATGAAAGAGTATATCTGTGTATGACTAATCGTAGTCTGCGGTCGGGTATAAAATAAATGAACGACGGACTAAATTTAACATAAGATAGATTGCGCGAACTAAGTATTTAATTTGATTGTTATTTTACACATTCAGTTATATCCATGGTTCATGCCGCGCCGTATCCTGAGACTGACTGAGAATACGTATGATCGTAACCACCGAATGTGATGACACAAAATAGATCATGTGCTGTTCCACCGGCAGCGAGCAGATATCTTCTCCCAGCTCTGCGCGATGCGTGCCGATGTCATGCATGGCCAGCACATCAAACACTGCGGCTATACGCCCGATATACGCATCCGCCTGAACAACCCCGAACTGTCTGAAGCTGTAGTCCCAGATAGCCTCCAGATCTTCTTCTGCTTTTGGTGTCAGCTCAATCTCTTTCATTTGCCATCCTGGCCCTGACATTATTCAGGAATGCATCCTTGTTCCATGGTTTCGCCTCGCCGCTGCTGATGCCTTCGGCCAGCAGATCACGCAGTTCCTGAAGGCGTGATTCAGCTTGCTTCTCGCGCAGCAGCCGCAGCGCGTCACGCATGACTTCGCTCTGGGTTCGGTAATCACCGGCCTTAACCAGGGAATCGATAAATTCACGCAGCTCATCACCCACGTCCACCGTCATTGTACGGGCCATAACCCCTCCGTTTCATTATGTAAGATTTGTTCTTACATAAGTATATCATTTTAGCATCAGGCTTCCATGGTCAGTGATCGAGACTATGGGCTGCATTTATGAGATCAACAGGGATGCGAAATCAGATAGATATCTAATAGAATGCTGAGTTGTAGCCTTAAGCGAGAACTGGAAATGAAATTAACAGAAAATCGGGTGGATACACTCATCGATACCCTGAACGACCTGATCTGTGATGAGCAAAGTATTACTCGCGAACAGCGAGAAAATTTAATTAAAACGGTTGCCACATTGGGTGGGCTTAAGGAGCGACTACGACTCATTTCTGCGGAGAAAGAAGCCAGACAGATCGCCAAAAACGAGAAGGTAAAGAAACCGCGCGAACCGGACCTGGTGTTTCCCCGTACTGGAAAGCCGTGGCTATCAGAGGACCTCGATGTTATCCATTCCATTATCGACGATATACCTGATGACAGAATTGATGATCACATCCTGTGGCTTTCAAAACAGCAAGGGCGCACTCCCTATGCTGTCGCACTGAAGATTGTTGGTGTAGGTAGAATGGATGATGAGTGGGCGAAAGCCTGGAAACCCGCGGCAAAATCGCTTCGAGAAGATTATGCAAAGCTTCATCCTGCTCCCTCTTCGGATATCAGCCAGGAATAATAGGTTTAGGTTGAGATGTATATGAAGTTATTTTGCAGCAGCATGTTTTATAATTATAAAAAACTGCTCCTGCAAACTATGGTAAAATAATAAACAATTACAC
>NZ_LNII01000026.1:0-4835 GCF_001463365.1 Enterobacter sp. 50793107
ATTTCAACGGATGAACCACCGGCCTCCTGGTTAGACGATTCAAGAGCCTGTTTCACTTCGGGCAGGCTGATCCCATACTGGGACAGTTTTACCGGATTGACCTGAATCTGGTACTGCTTCACCACGCCACCAACCGAGGCTACCTCAGCCACGTTCGGGATGGTCTTCAGTTCAAATTTCAGAAACCAGTCCTGCAAAGAACGCAGTTCTGAAAGGTCGTGTTTTCCGCTGCGATCGACCAGGGCATATTCAAATATCCAGCCCACTCCCGTGGCGTCCGGACCGATTTCAGAACTCACACCCGCAGGCAGTTTGCCCTGAACCTGATTCAGGTATTCCAGCACGCGCGAACGGGCCCAGTACAGATCGGTCCCGTCTTCAAAAATGACATACACATACGAATCACCGAACTGTGAAAAGCCACGCACAGTTTTTGCGCCAGGTACGGACAGCATGGTGGTGGTAAGCGGATAGGTGACCTGGTTTTCTACAATCTGCGGAGCCTGTCCGGGATAGCTGGTTTTAATAATGACCTGCACATCTGACAGGTCAGGCAGCGCATCGACCGGCGTGTTAATTATCGTCCATGTGCCCCAGATGCTGAGAAACAGTGCGCCCATCATGACCAGGAAACGGTTGGCGACAGAGCGCCGGATAATCCATTCAATCATCGTCGTCTCCTCAGTGCCCTGAATGCATATTTACAGGCTGCTCAGACATTGCTGGCATACTGTTTTCTGTTTTTTCAGGGTGGCGCATACGTTCCAGCGCGCCCGTAATATTGGCTTCGGAGTCAATGAGGAACAGGCCACTGACCACCACGGTATCGCCTTCATTAAGACCGGAGCCAATGCCGGACTGTTGCTGTGATTCATGCAGAACGTGGATCTGTTTCGGCACAAACTTGCCTTCATCATCAACAGTAATCACGCGCTGTTCTTTGCCGGTATCGATAACGGCCTGGCTTGGTATCAGCAGCATCTCCTGACTTTGGGTATTCAGTTTGAGATAGGCATTCATGCCCGGCTTGAGAAACTCATCCTTGTTAGTAACCTGGAGGCGGACCTGAAGCGTGCGGGTTGTCTGATCCACGCTGGGAAGAATGTTCCATTTTTCGACATGGAATGTTTTATCCGGATAAGCCGGTACCGAAATTTCAAACTGCGACGTATCTTTCAGCAGATAGGCGATAGATTCTGGCACTGCAGCGCTGATCCAGACCGGGTCCATCCCCTGAATCTGAGCCACCACCTTATCTTTGGAAATATTCATGCCGGTGCGCAGGTCAAATGCAGTAATGACACCATCAATAGGTGCTTTAATGGTAAAACGGGTCTGGATTGTGCGGGTTGAACGCAGCCTTTGAATATCCTCTTCCGGCATACCAGCCAGACGAAGTCGCTCCAGAACCCCTTTTATCTGGGTTGGCGTACCGCCTGTACCGGATAACAGCAGAAACTCACTTTGTGCCTCAACCCATTCAGGAATGGTGATATCGATAAGCGGAGTGCCTTTCTTCACATGATCGCCAATCGTCAGGGGATACACTTTTTCGACGAAACCGTCAGAACGCGCCTGCACAATGACAAACTGATATTCGTTGTAACTGACATTAGCCGGGATTGTCTGAGAATAATTCAGCATTCCTCGCGTGACTTTTTGCGTTTTTAATCCCAGATTCTGAACCTGAGTTGGATCGATACGGATCCCGCCACTGCTTTTATCGCCACTTTCATCAGCATATTTCGGCACAAGGTCCATATCCATAAAAGGCGATTTTCCGGGTTTATCAAATTTGGTATCCGGTTTCATAGGGTCATACCAGAAAAGTACCTTTTTCTCCGGTGCCTTTTGTTCTGCTGGTACTGTTTTTTGTGATGAGTTTAAATACTGCCAGGCAGTAACCGATATCAGCCCTCCTGCTATGAGGCTGCTGATAATTATTGCAGCATATTTTATCTTTAAAGAAGCCATACAATTTCTCGCTGAAAAATCAAAACACCTGGCATATGCGCACGATTATTCATTCACAGTAATCCCATAATGAATGTTCAGGCGCACTGGATGTATTCGCTCCGGACTGTTAATCAGGATTGCGTAACGTTAATGCTTTTGAGTAAGGAGATATTGCCCTGCTGAATAAACGAGAAATCGACATGGTTGCCGGTTTTCAGGGCATTGATAGCGTCGTCTGCATTAACAAAAGTGAAGCGCATGGTCATTGCAGGCCAGCCCACCGCCGGGATTGCTTCGTGCGAAATGGTAATCTTTTTACTATTCATATCAATGTCTTTAACGATACCGGTGCCCTTGATAACCTGCTGTACCGAAGCATCACTGGCAGCATTCATATCGCCATGCTGATGTGTTTCAGCATGAAGACCGGCAGAAAACATGACAGAGAAGGCACCAAATAAAACGGCTTTAAGTGAATTACGCATTTTAATTTCCTGATTAATTGAATAAATTTACTCTACCCAACCGCCACCCAGCGCGGTAAACAGATTAATTTCGTTAACCTGTCGGGAATAGGTAAGATCGAGAATGGTTTGCTGCGTCGCGAAGAGGGAACGTTCTGCATCCAGCACTTCGATGTAACTGACAGCACCACTTGCATACAATCCTCTGGCACGCTGTAGAGTTATCTGAAGTGAATCAAGATAACGCTGCTGTGACTCAAGTTGCTGGCTAAGGCTGTCGCGCAGCGCAAGCGTGTCGGAAACATCCTTAAAGGCTGACTGAATTTTTTGTTCGTAATTAACCACGGACTGTTGCTGGCGAATTTCAGCCAGCTTCAGATTGGCTTTGTTTCTGCCGGCATTGAAAATAGGAATTTCAATTTTAGGGATAAAATTCCACATTCCACTTCCTGACGTAAAGAGGCTGGACAGCTCCGTACTGCTTGCGGAAAGGCCACTGGTCAGGGTAATGGACGGGAAAAAAGCCGCTCGCGCTGCGCCAATATTAGCATCAGCCGCTTTCAACAGGTATTCCGCTTCCATAATATCCGGACGCTGCAGCAATATTTGTGACGACAGATTTGGTGGCAATTTTACTGGTGCGATCTCCCCACCTTTCATCCCTTTTTCTGACGGAACTGCGCGGTACGTTCCCAGCACCAGTTGCAGGGCATTGTTTGCCTGAGCCAGATCGCCTTCTCGTTTGGCTATTTCGGCGCGGGTACTTTCGATTTGCCCCCTGGCTTGTTCAAGCGCCAGAACGTTCGTACTCCCGGTCACCAGTTGTTGCTCAACGAATGCATAAGACTGTTCATAATTTTTCAGCGTTTCCCGCGCAATACGGAGTTGTTCGTACGCCAGTTGCTGGCTGAAATAGCTCTGTGAAACGTTGGAGACCAGCAGGATGTGTACGGCACGACGGGCTTCTTCGCTGGCAAAGTAGTTCTGGCGATCAGCCTCACTCATGTTCTTAAGTTTGCCAAAAAAATCGAGCTCATAGCTGAGCTCCAGACCCGCGTCGTACTCCTGTGTGGTCGGCTTGTCACCTTTCAGACCACCGTTGTATGTGATCCCGGATGAGGCATTCAGTTGGGGATAACGATCTGCATCCGTGACGTTGAACTGGGCCCGGGCCTCTTCAACCTTCAGGGCAGCCATTCTCAAATCACGGTTATTATTCAGGGCTTCACCGATCAGCCTGCTGACCTGGGGATCGACAAAAAAGTTTCGCCAGCCCGTATCCTGATAGCTGTTTACCGCAGGCGTCAGACTGTTTTTAGACAATGAAAACTGCTGGGGAACCGGAGCTGGCGGACGCTGATATTCAGGTGCCAGAGAAACACAACCAGCCAGGATGAATATGGTACTGATGCTGAGTAATTTTAATTTGAACATAACGCTTCTCGTACAGGCAGACCTGGTAAATGGTTCAAACGAAGTCCAGAGTATTGATAGGGATACTTTACCGAACGCTCTCTGTTTGCCGGGTGACAGGATAATGACAATGTTGTCATTTTTGCTGTAATCCGTTGATAACGATCGTGGGCGCAATAAAATGACATTAGCAGCCAGCCAGGGAGCATAATGAAAATATTAATCGTTGAAGACGAAATTAAAACAGGTGAATATCTCAGCAAGGGGCTGACAGAGGCGGGGTTCGTCGTGGATCACGCTGATAATGGTCTGACCGGATATCATCTTGCCATGACAGCCGAGTATGATTTAGTCATCCTGGATATCATGCTGCCTGATGTAAACGGCTGGGATATCATCCGTATGCTGCGCAGTGCCGGAAAGGGGATGCCGGTATTACTGCTGACGGCCCTTGGCACGATTGAACACAGGGTCAAAGGACTTGAGCTGGGTGCGGACGATTATCTGGTGAAGCCCTTTGCGTTTGCTGAACTGCTCGCCCGGGTAAGAACCCTCCTCAGGCGGGGAAACACGATGATCACGGAAAGCCAGCTTAAAGTGGCTGACCTCTCGGTTGATCTCGTATCCAGAAAAGTCAGCCGCGCCGGGAACCGCATTGTGCTCACCAGTAAAGAGTTCAGCTTGCTGGAATTCTTCATTCGCCATCAGGGAGAAGTTCTTCCCCGCTCCCTGATTGCCTCTCAGGTCTGGGACATGAATTTTGACAGCGACACTAACGCGATTGATGTCGCAGTAAAGCGACTCCGCGCTAAAATAGACAACGATTACGGGACAAAACTGATCCAGACAGTGCGGGGCGTGGGCTACATGCTGGAGATCCCGGATGCATAGCAAACCGTCCAGACGACCTTTCTCACTCGCTCTGCGGCTGACCTTTTTTATCAGCCTGTCCACAATACTGGCGTTTATCGCCTTCACCTGGTTTATGCTGCATTCTGTTGA
>NZ_LNII01000027.1:0-55213 GCF_001463365.1 Enterobacter sp. 50793107
GGGTTATTATTGGCATTTTCAAATTAGCGCAAAGAATATGTCATGTTGCGCGAACAGGATATATTTTGCGCGTAGTGAGATTTTTCCTAAAAAAGAATTATCTTTGTCATACCCTAAAATTTGGTATCAAAATATGGCAGAGGTTTAAGGATTAATCTTATATAATAAGATTTCTCTGACAAAGGAATGGATCTGATTCAATGAAAAAAGTCATGTCAATAGCGCTTCTGGTGGTTGCCGTTGGGGCTGTTGTAGGTATGAACGTTAACTGGAGTGGCGAACCGGATTATATTCAGTCAGCGGAAGCTCGGGTCGGTTCTTATTTAACCAGCGACTACGGACGCGTGGCGTGTAATAGCAAGCAAATTGATGACGAGCGTTGGGAATTAGGGTGTACCAATCCGTCGAAAAGTAAAACATTCCAGTTTGCTGTTTTCTCAGCAGATAAAGCACCGTATGGCGTCTCGCGTCCATTCTATCTGGAAGCGATTAACGATGATGCAAAACAGAGCGCGGAACAGGGCCTGATGCGCTACCTGCAAATTAATACCAAAGCGGGTTAATGGCTCTGTTTAGCTTTTGTTGAGTTCAGGCATGTTAGGTTGTTATTGATCCGCTGCCCGGCATGGAGTGTCGGGACGTAGACATGAAAATACAAATCTATCCATGCAAGCATTTACCGCCAGATTATGGCGGTTTTTTTTTGCCTGCGAACCGGCCATCAGCGTGGCGGGCGGGCAAACTGTTTACGGTACTGGGCAGGGGAAAGCGCGAACTGCTGGCGGAAATGGTGACGCAGGGTCGCTGCCTGACCAAATCCGGTTTGTTCAGCAATGCTGTCGATGCTGAGACGGCTGCTCTCAAGATAATCTTTCGCCCGTAACAGTCGTTCATTAAGCAGCCAGCGCGCAGGCGTGGTGCCTGTGGCAGCCTGAAAGCGGCGCAGAAAGGTGCGCTGGCTCATGCCGACGCGACGCGCCAGCGAATCCACGCTGTGAGAAATGCTCAGGTGATTGTGCAGGAAGTCGAACAACTGTCCCAGACGCTGGCTCTCCCGCAGCTGTGCCACCGGGCGACTCAACTGCTGCGGCTGGGAGCCATCCCGGTGGGGAGGAATGACCAGACGGCGCGCGACGCTGTTGGCGGTTTCCATACCGTAATCCCGTCGCACCACGTGCAAACAGAGATCGATGCCTGCCGCGCTTCCTGCAGAGGTCAGAATATCGCCTTCATCCTGATACAACACATCCTCGACCACGCCGATCGCCGGATAACGGGCTTTCAGCGCCTCAATATAGCGCCAGTGGGTGGTGGCTTTACGCCCGTTCAGCAGACCCGACGCGGCCAGAACAAACACCCCGGAACAGATAGAAAGCAGCTGGCAACCGCGCGCATTGGCCCGGCGTAAGGCCTCGCAGAGCGCCGCGGGAACAGGCGCATCCATCCCTCGCCAGCCCGGCACAACGATCAGGTCTGCCGATTCCAGCAGATCAAGCCCACCGTCGGTCAGGATGCGGATCCCACCGGTTGCCCGAAGCTCACCGTCATCAATGCCCGCCACCGCAAAACGATACCATTCGTCGCCCAGCTCGGGACGTGGCAAACCGAAGATTTCCACCGCCACGCCAAATTCAAAGGTACACAAACCGTCATAGGCCAGTACCACCACCAGCGGGCGGGAAACCTGTCTTAAGTTTGTCATCTTTTTGCTGTTTTCTGGCATAAGCGGACGCATTCACGTGATCAATTTCTGGATAGAGTAGTGTTAACACAAACGCCAAAGATGAGGAAGGATCATGAGTTATGTTACTGAATTTCCGGCTGCCGAGCCGCAGGAAGCCGTTACCCATTTTCTGCGTCGCCTGAGCGTCGAAACGGACTGTGCCGATGTGCACCATGCGCTGACGAATAACGAGCAGGACTTTGTGTTGCTGCATGTTGTCGGGAAACCTGAGCAGTTTGCCCGTCGTCATGTGCCCGGCGCGATACATATGCCCTGGAGCCAGATCACCGAGGCGCGCATGGCGCAGTGGCCGGCCGATACGCTGTTCGTGGTGTACTGCGCGGGGCCGCATTGTAACGGCGCGGACAGAGCCGCGCTGAAGCTGGCGCGTCTCGGATTGCCGGTGAAAATCATGATTGGCGGCATCACCGGCTGGAAGGACGAACAGTACGCGTTCGCCAGTAGCGAAACCGCTGCCGTGCTGTGAACATGAATAAATTTCAACTGTCGTGAAATTTTCTCGTTTGCCGGGATACAGCAGGTATGTCATCTTTTTTGGACATTTAGACATCCAGAAGTCTAAAACTTCAAGAGATGAATTATCACTGCTGGCAATTATCGCCGGCAGACAGAGGAGATTTCCATGCAGCGACAGCACGCACCATACCGCGCCGATGTAGTCGGCAGTTTTTTACGCCCGGATGCCATCAAACTGGCTCGCCAGCAGTTTGCCCGCGGTGAGATTGATGCCGGGCAGCTTCGCGCGGTGGAAGATGACGCGATCCGCCAGGTGGTCGAACAGCAGTGCGCCTGCGGCCTGCACGTGGTCACCGACGGTGAGTTCCGTCGCGCCTGGTGGCACTTCGATTTCTTCGATGGTCTGCAGGGGGTTGAGCGTTACGATTCACAGCAGGGCATTCAGTTCAACGGCGTGCAGACCAAAGCGCACGGCGTGCGCGTCACCGGCAAGCTGGGCTTTGGCGATCATCCGATGCTGGAAGACTTCCGCTACCTGAAAAGCATCAGCGGCAACGCGCAGCCGAAAATGACCATTCCCAGCCCGAGTGTGCTGCACTTCCGCGGCGGTCGCAAAGACATTGATGCGACGGTCTATCCGGATCTGAATGACTATTTTGACGATCTGGCCACCACCTGGCGCGACGCCATCCGGGCCTTTTATGATGCAGGCTGTCGCTATCTGCAGCTGGATGATACCGTCTGGGCCTACCTCTGTTCGGATGACCAGCGTCGTCAGATCCGCGAGCGCGGGGAAGATGCCGATGAGCTGGCGCGTACCTATGCCCGCGTGCTGAACAAGGCGCTGGAAGGAAAACCAGACGATTTGACCATCGGTCTGCATGTCTGTCGCGGTAACTTCCGCTCCACCTGGATTTCCGAAGGCGGCTATGAGCCGGTGGCCCAGGTGCTGTTCGGCACGGTGAACGTCGATGCCTTCTTCCTGGAGTACGACAATGACCGTAGCGGTGATTTCGCACCGCTGCGCTTTGTCCGCCCGGGCAAGCAGCAGGTGGTACTTGGGCTGATCACCACCAAAAATGGCGAGCTGGAAAACCCTGAAGGGGTGAAGGCGCGCCTGGAGGAGGCGGCCAGATACGTGGCAAAAGAGCAGATCTGCCTCAGTCCGCAGTGCGGTTTTGCCTCCACCGAAGAGGGCAACACCCTGAGTGAAGCCCAGCAGTGGGACAAAGTGCGTCTGGTCACACAGATCGCCAGCGAAGTCTGGTAATCCCGTCGTCACAGCGCTGCATTATAAAAGTGCAGCGCTGTACCATTCTGAGTCGTTCTCTTTACATCCCGCGTTACACATCCTGCAATAGCACGTTATTCATCCTGGCATCCTTTTTGCTCCTGTTTCGCTGAGACATTTTTCCGCGTCCATGCCGTAACGGACGTCTTCGCACAGCGTTCTTTTTCAGGAGTGAAAATATGCACCGTCGTACATTATTAAAAGCCTTCGCGTTGTCTGCGTCAGTCGTTGCTATGGGGATGAGTTTTGGCGCACAGGCGGCCGATACCATCAAAGTGGGGATTATGCATTCGCTCTCCGGCACGATGGCGATCTCAGAAACGCCCCTGAAAGATGTCGCCCTGATGACGATTGACGAGATCAACGCCAAAGGCGGGGTGCTGGGTAAAAAACTGGAGCCAGTGGTGGTTGACCCGGCCTCTAACTGGCCGCTGTTTGCCGAAAAAGCGCGTCAGCTGCTGAGCCAGGATAAAGTGGCCGTGGTGTTTGGCTGCTGGACCTCGGTGTCACGTAAATCCGTACTGCCGGTATTTGAGGAGCTGAACGGTCTGCTGTTCTATCCGGTGCAATACGAAGGCGAAGAGATGTCGCCGAACGTCTTCTATACCGGTGCGGCGCCAAACCAGCAGGCCATTCCGGCGGTGGAATACCTGATGAGCGAAGACGGCGGTAGCGCTAAACGCTTCTTCCTGTTGGGCACGGATTACGTCTACCCGCGAACCACCAACAAGATCCTGCGCGCCTTCCTGCACTCTAAAGGCGTGGAAGACAAAGATATCGAAGAGGTCTATACCCCGTTCGGGCACAGTGATTACCAGACCATTGTCGCCAACATCAAGAAATTCTCCGCAGGCGGTAAAACCGCGGTGGTCTCCACCATCAACGGGGATTCTAACGTCCCGTTCTACAAAGAACTGGCTAACCAGGGGCTGAAAGCAACCGATGTCCCGGTGGTGGCGTTCTCCGTTGGCGAAGAGGAGCTGCGCGGGATTGACACCAAACCGCTGGTCGGCAACCTGGCCGCGTGGAACTACTTCGAGTCCGTTGATAACCCGACCAACCAGGCCTTCGTGGCGGACTATAAAGCCTATGCCAAAGCCCATAAGCTGCCTAAAGCCGATACCGTAGTCACCAACGACCCGATGGAAGCCACCTATGTCGGGATCCACATGTGGGCGCAGGCGGTAGAGAAAGCAGGCACCACCGACGTGGATAAAGTGCGCGCGGCCATGGCCGGACAGTCCTTTAAGGCACCCTCCGGCTTTACGCTCACCATGGATGCCACCAACCATCACCTGCATAAGCCGGTCATGATCGGTGAAATCGAAGGTAACGGTCAGTTTAACGTGGTCTGGCAGACGGAAGAGCCGGTACGCGCCCAGCCGTGGAGCCCGTTCATCGCCGGGAATGATAAAAAGCCCGATCAGCCGATGAAGACCGCCAGCAACTAAGCCATTACTGCAGGGAGAAAAGTCATGAACGCCATGCGCATGATGATCGCTATTGTATGGCTTACCGGACTGCTGCCAGGGATGGCGCAGGCATCGGATGCCGATCAATTTGTTGCCGCCAGACGCAGCCAGCAGGCGGATATGCTGACCCGCTGGGCTCTCGCGCCGGATGCCGCAAGACTGCCGTTACTGCAGGCGCTGCAAAACGAAAATCTGTTTGCCGACAGCCAGAAACATGCCTTTGCGCGACGCAATGGCGAGATGGTGGCGCTGGGAGATTTCCCTGCTGCAGAAGGGCAAACCAAAGCAGTACGCCTGACCAACCGTCTGCGGGTGCTGGCCGCCACGGCCAACGCTACGCATCAGCTTATCAGTGACAACGTCACGCAGCGGCGTGCCGCCGCGCGCCAGTTACAGCGGGATGCGCAGCCGGAAATGATCGGCCTCCTGCAAACGCGGGTAAGCAGTGAAACGGACGATGTGGCGCGCCAGTCGCTGCTGCTGGCGCTGGCTAATCTCCAGCTCGCCAGCCCACAGGCTGACGTGCGTCTTCAGGCTATTGAACGGCTCGGGCAATCTGACGACCCGGACGTGCCATCCCGACTCATGCCATATATCCAGACGCAAACCGAACCGGATGCCCGCGTGCGTGCCGCCGCCGGGGAGAGCCTGAGCCAAATTCAGCACCGTCTGATGTGGGGCGATCTCCTCGGGCAGGCGTTTATGGGGCTGTCGCTGGGCTCGGTCCTGCTGCTGGCGGCGCTGGGACTGGCAATTACCTATGGGCTGCTGGGTGTCATCAACATGGCGCACGGCGAGATGCTGATGCTTGGGGCGTACGCCACGTGGATGGTTCAGCAGATCATGGCCAGCGTCACGCCTCAGTGGCTGGCGCTGTATCCGGTCGTCGCGCTGCCTGTCGCCTTCTGCCTGACCGCAGGCATCGGGATGATCCTTGAACGCACGGTGATCCGCCATCTCTATGGTCGTCCGCTGGAGACATTACTCGCCACCTGGGGTATCAGCCTGATGCTGATTCAGCTGGTACGCATGACGTTTGGCGCACAAAACCTGGAGGTGGCAAACCCGGCCTGGCTGTCAGGCGGGGTGCAGGTGTTTGCCAACCTGACGCTACCGTGGAACCGCATTGTGGTATTGGGCTTTGTGCTAATGGTGCTGTTCTTCACCTGGCTGGTCCTGAATAAAACCCGTCTCGGCCTGAACGTGCGTGCGGTAACGCAAAACCGCAGCATGGCGGCCTGCTGCGGGGTGCCGACCGGGCGTGTCGATATGCTGGCGTTTGGTCTGGGCTCCGGCATCGCCGGTTTAGGCGGCGTGGCGCTCTCCCAGCTGGGCAACGTCGGGCCGGAACTGGGCCAGGGTTACATTATCGACTCCTTCCTGGTGGTGGTTCTTGGTGGCGTCGGACAGCTGGCGGGGAGCGTGGCGGCGGCGTTTGGCCTTGGGATCTTCAACAAAATTCTTGAGCCGCAGATGGGGGCCGTGCTGGGCAAAATCGTCATTCTGGTGGCCATCATTCTGTTTATTCAGAAACGTCCGCAGGGATTGTTTGCGCTGAAAGGGAGGGTCACTGACTGATGAGCCAGCCACTTACCTTAAAACTGGCGCGAAAAGCGCCACGCACAACGCAGATTGCAGGCAGCCTGCTGGTGGCGTGTTTGCTGATATTGCCGTTCTTTGCGATGTTGCCCGCCACCCATCCGCTGGCGCTGTCGACCTGGATGCTGACGCTGCTCGGCAAAATCCTGTGCTACGCCATCGTTGCGGTGGCGCTCGATCTGGTATGGGGATATGCCGGTATGCTCTCGCTGGGCCACGGGATCTTCTTCGCGCTGGGCGGATACGCCATGGGGATGTACCTGATGCGCGAGGCCGCGGGCGATGGGCTGCCCGCATTTATGTCGTTTCTCTCCTGGAGCGAACTGCCGTGGTTCTGGTGGGGAACCCAGCACTTTGCCTGGGCGCTGGTACTGATTGCGATGGTGCCGGGGCTGCTGGCGCTGGTGTTTGGCTGGTTTGCCTTTCGCTCAAAAATCAAAGGCGTTTATTTCTCGATCATGACGCAGGCGCTGACGTACGCGGGAATGTTGCTGTTCTTTCGCAACGAAACCGGGTTTGGTGGCAATAACGGTTTTACCGGTTTTACCACGTTGCTGGGATTCTCCATCACCGCGACCACGACCCGTATCGCGCTGTTTCTGGCGACCGTCATGTTGCTGCTCCTCACGCTTGGCATCGGCTTTGCCCTCGCCAGAAGCAAGTTTGGCCGTATTCTCACCGCCGTGCGCGACGCTGAAAACCGCCTGACGTTTTGCGGCTACGATCCGAAGGGATTTAAGCTGCTGGTATGGACGCTTTCCGCCATGCTGTGTGGCCTGGCAGGGGCGCTCTATGTGCCGCAGGTCGGGATTATTAACCCCGGTGAAATGTCGCCGACCAACTCCATTGAGGCCGCCATCTGGGTGGCGCTGGGCGGCCGCGGCACGCTGGTTGGCCCGGTCATTGGCGCGGCGCTGGTGAACGGCGCGAAGAGTTTCTTCACCGTCGCAATGCCGGAATACTGGCAGCTGTTTCTCGGGCTGATTTTTATCGCGGTAACGCTGTTTTTACCGCGTGGCGTCTACGGCCTGTTTCGTAAGGGAGAGAAATAATGCAGCCAGCCGAAGGATTATTCACTCGCCAGCTGCCCGGGGATCGCTATCGCGAGCAGACGGACCCGGTGCTGCAGCTGGATAAGATCAACGTTAACTTCGATGGGTTTCAGGCGCTGACGGATCTCACGCTGAACATCGGCGTGGGGGAGTTGCGCTGCGTGATTGGCCCAAACGGCGCGGGAAAAACCACGCTGATGGACGTGATCACCGGCAAAACGCGGCCAAAAAGCGGTAAAGCCATTTATGACCAGTCGGTAGATCTGACCCAGCTTGAGCCAGCCGCCATTGCGCGCCAGGGGATTGGCCGCAAGTTTCAGAAACCGACGGTATTTGAGGCGCTGACGGTATGGGAAAACCTTGAGATCGCCATGAAAACCGACAAGTCCGTCTGGGCAAGCCTGCGGGCCAAACTCAACGGCGAACAGCGCGATCGTATTGATGAGATGCTGGTCCTGCTGCGGCTCGCCGGTGAACGCGACCGCCGCGCCGGACTGCTTTCGCACGGACAAAAACAGTTCCTCGAGATCGGAATGCTGCTGGTCCAGGATCCGCATCTGCTGTTGCTGGACGAACCCGCCGCCGGGATGACGGACGCGGAGACCGAGTACACCGCCGAGCTTTTCCGGACCCTGGCAGGCAAGCACTCGTTGATGGTGGTTGAACATGACATGGGGTTTGTTGAAACCATTGCCGATCGCGTGACCGTACTGCATCAGGGACAGGTGCTGGCAGAAGGCTCGCTGCGCGAGGTACAGGCCAACGAGCAGGTAATTGAAGTCTATCTTGGACGCTAAGGAGCCTTGATGTTACAGGTTAACGAACTGAATCAATACTACGGTGGAAGTCATATTCTGCGCGGCGTGAGCTTTGAGGCCATCACCGGCGAAGTGACCTGCCTGCTGGGGCGCAATGGCGTGGGTAAAACCACGCTGCTGAAGTGTCTGATGGGGCTGATCCCTGCGAAAACGGGTGAGGTTATCTGGCAGGGGAAAAAGATCACCCACAGCAAGCCGCACCAGCGGGTGCAGTCTGGCGTGGCGTATGTACCGCAGGGACGTGAGATTTTTCCGCGCTTAACCGTGGAAGAGAATCTGCTCATGGGGCTCTCGCGCTTCTCAGCCCGCGAAGCAAAACATGTCCCGGAGGAAATCTGGCAGCTTTTCCCGGTATTAAAAGAGATGAAGCATCGACGCGGAGGCGATCTCTCTGGCGGACAACAGCAGCAGCTGGCGATAGGTCGCGCCCTGGCGAGCCGTCCGCAGCTGCTGATCCTCGATGAACCTACCGAAGGCATTCAGCCCTCGGTAATCAAAGAGATTGGCCACGTGATCCGCCAGCTTGCAGACCGGGGGGACATGGCGATCCTGCTTGTGGAGCAGTTTTATGACTTTGCGGCAGCGCTGGCAGACAGCTATCTGCTCATGTCTCGCGGCACCATTATCCAGCGAGGACGGGGAGAAAACATGGAGCAGGAGGGCGTTCGCGGACAGGTTGCGATCTGAAATGTTATAATATAACATTCTCATTCTTATAAAAACGGAGTGAGGATACTGTTGTGGCTGCACATATTGGAAAATTTGCGATGACTCTGGGGGCGCTGCTGGTCAGCGGCCAGCTGTTTGCCCACTCACACGGTCACCAGATGACCGAAGCGGAGCAAAAGGCGGCAAACGGCGTGTTTGCGGACAAAGATGTTAAGGACCGGAAACTGTCCGACTGGGACGGCACCTGGCAGTCCGTTTATCCCTTCCTGCTGGATGGCTCGCTGGATCCGGTCTTCAGAAAGAAGGCGCAGAAGGACAATAAAACGTTCGACGAGATCAAAGCCTATTACCGCACGGGGTACGCCACCGATGTGGAGGCTATCGGCATCGAAAATAACGTCATGGAATTCCACAAAGGTAAAGAGGTCAGCCGCTGTCAGTATGATTACAGCGGCTACAAAATTCTGACCTACGCGTCAGGCAAAAAAGGTGTTCGCTATCTGTTTGAGTGTAAGGACGCGGGCAGCAAGGCACCGAAGTTTGTTCAGTTCAGCGACCACACCATTGCGCCAAAAGCCTCATCCCACTTCCACATCTTTATGGGCAATACCTCCCACGAGGCACTGCTGAAAGAGATGGATAACTGGCCGACCTATTATCCAAACGAGATGTACAAAGAGCAGGTGGTGGAGGAGATGTTGCACCACTAGGCTGTTGCTGTTGCCGGGTGGCGGCTACGCCTTACCCGGCCTGCGATCAGGGTTTTGTAGGTCGGGTAAGCGCAGCGCTACCCGACACGCAATCTTCACGCTTCACGCTCATTCCACGCAGGATCATCAGCCAGGCAATGACGATAGCCGCCATCATAATCATAAACAGCGACCAGTGCGGCAAATGGGTCAGGATGATGCCGGTGATCATCGGGTTGGCCGCCGCGCCGAGCCAGCCCAGCGCCTGAGCGGAGAAGTAGCTTGCTTTCATACCCGGCGGGGCGATGTTATCGATCAGCATATATTCACCCGGTGCATAAATAATCTCACCCAGCGTAAAGATGGCGGCGGCGATGCCCCAGTAAATCAGGTTTTCTCCGGAGATCATAAAGCCACCCAACCCCACGATAAAAAACAGGGTGGCGGCCGTCATCAACGGGCGAATATTGCTGGCAGAGATTTTGCGTCCGAGTGCGTACTGCAGCGTTACCACCACGGCGGCGTTGACGGGCAGAACCACGGCGACCACCTTTTCGGCGAAATCACTGTCTGCATGCGCGGCCAGGACATACTGCGAAATACAGCTCGCGAACGACCCGCCGACGTATGACGCGAGCAGGCCAGAGAGCGTATACCAGAACAGCGCGCGGTCTTTCAGCAAAACCGACGGCTGCCACGTTGCCTTCTGCTCCGCGGTATCTAACGCAATGCTTTTTTGCACAAAGAAGTGGATAAACCCCAGCGGCAGGGCGGCACAGAACGCGGCCAGCCAGAACGGCAGCTGCAGGCTGTACATCACCAGAAACGTGCCAAGAGGCGGCCCGATCGTCCAGCCGATGTTCAAAAAACTGTAGTTCAGCGAAAAAACGCGGGCTTTTTCACTGGAGGTCAGCACGTCGGAGAACCAGGCTTTCAGCACCGTCGAGAAAACAGAATAGGCACAGTTGATTAACGAAAAGAACAGCACCACCAGCGTGACGTTATTGACCAGCGGGATCGCCACAAAACCGGCGATAAACGCCACAATCGCGATCAGCATGTAGCGCTTTTTATCGAACTTATCGGCCAGAATGCCAAACCCCAGGCTGAATACCACGCCGATGGTCAAGGCAATAGTCAGGGCATAACCAATATTCTCGACGCTCATGTTAAACACGCGCGTGAGATAAATAGTCATAAACGGCAGCGTAGCGCCACGACCGATGGTTAATAACAATGACGATGCCAGCAGCGCTGCGGTTGAACGCCTGAGAGATGGTTTCATATTCCTGCCCGACAAATGCTTATGCTTTTTTATAGTGTGTCCTAAAAGGAGTATCACGACATAAGAGGCTTGTATAGCGCCCAATTTATCCGTAAGTGCTTCAACTGCCTGCCAGAATTAATGATCTTCTCGCGACGCACTTTTTTCTGTTACCTTGAAGTGTTAACAAATTATTAATAAATCAGGGGCAGGGTATGACGCGTAAAGACGGATTGCTGGCACTGCTGGTGGTCATCGTATGGGGACTTAATTTTGTGGTCATCAAAGTGGGGTTGCATAACATGCCCCCGCTGATGTTGGCCGGTTTGCGCTTTATGCTGGTCGCCTTCCCGGCACTGTTTTTTGTTGCCCGCCCGAAAATCCCGCTAACGCTCCTGCTGGGTTATGGCCTGACCATCAGCTTTGGCCAGTTTGCATTTCTGTTCTGCGCCATTAAGTTCGGTATGCCTGCCGGTCTTGCCTCGCTGGTGCTGCAGGCGCAGGCGTTCTTCACCATCATTCTTGGTGCGTTTGTTTTTGGCGAGCGTTTACAGGGCAAACAGCTGGCGGGGATCACTCTGGCCGTGTTTGGCGTGCTGGTGCTGATCGAGGCCAGCCTGAACGGCCAGCATGTGGCGTTGCTGGGCTTTATGCTGACGCTGGCAGCGGGGCTGAGCTGGGCCTGCGGCAATATTTTCAACAAGCTGATTATGCAGCATGAAACACGCCCGCAGGTCATGTCGCTGGTGGTCTGGAGCGCGCTGATCCCGATTGTGCCGTTTATGGTGGCCTCGCTGATTTTTGATGGCCCGGCGGTGATGCTGACGAGTCTGGTTGAAATCGATCTCACCACTATTCTTTCACTGGTCTACCTGGCGTTTGTCGCCACCATTATCGGGTACGGGATCTGGGGTTCTCTGCTGGGGCGCTACGAAACCTGGCGCGTGGCGCCGTTATCACTGCTGGTGCCGGTTGTCGGGCTGGCGAGCGCTGCGATTTTGCTGGACGAAAAGCTGAGTGCATTACAGCTGCTCGGCGCGGTGCTGATCATGGCCGGGCTGTATATCAACGTGTTTGGCTTACGCGTGCGCCGGGCGGCGCGAGTGCGGAATTAGGGCAGAAAAAAGCCCCGCATCGGCGGGGCAAAACGAATCAGAAGCCGTGCTGATTATAATAAGGCACGCCTAATTCGTCGGATTTATCGCTACCAGACCCCATGTGGTTGAAATCATAAGGGGACTGGCTATGTGCTGACGGCAAAATCATCGTGTCATGATTATTTTGCTGCGTTGCACGAGGGGGTTGCTCCGCGAAGGTCTGGCTGGAAAAGAGCACCAGCAAGGCGAGGGCGGCGGAGGCGGTAACGTTCATGATTTCCTCGGTTACGTCTTTACAGGCGATGATTAACTACAATGTTTTAGCGGATAAAGGTATCGGGATTCACCCGGCACGCTGGTGATACGATACTTATGAGGCGGCACGTCGAAGTAGTTCTTAAACGTACGCGTCAGGGTCTGTTGCGATTCAAACCCGTATCGCTCCGCCAGATAAAGGATCGGTTCATTACTTTCTTTCAGTTTTTGGGCAATTTCCGTCAGCTTGCGGCTGCGAATATATTGACCTAATGAATGACCGGTCTCTTTTTTAAACATCCGTTGCAGGTGCCATTTGGAGTAACCTGAACGCTCTGACACTTTTTCAAGGGAGAGCGGCGATTCCAGGTTATCTTCGATCCAGTCCAAAATGCTATGAATAGTGATAGCGTCAGTATTGCGTCTGGACATCGTCATACCTCTTTTTCTGTTTACGGCAGTATTTTCTTAAGCAAAAGCTCAAGCGTTGCCACTTCCTCTGCCGTTAAGTTTTTTGTTAGTTCCTGATGCAGTGTTTGTCCTACTAATTGATGACATTGTTCACACATATCCGCACCGTCGCTGGTGAGTGTCACCAGGACGCCGCGCTTGTCATTCGGGTTAGGGCTTCGTTCTATCCATCCTTTACAGACGAGACGATCCAGCATGCGGGTCAGCGCGCCCAGATCGACAGAGAGCACCTTTTTTAACTCAACCGGGGTGATACACACCTGGCAGCGAATGGAGCACAGCACTTTAAACTGCGTTGCGGTGATATCCAGCGGCGACAGATAGTCATTCAGCAGGCGGTCTTTTTCTGATTAACCAGATGAATAAGACGACCCAGCGGAACAACGTCGTTGAAGATATCACTGGTGCTTTTCACAATGGTTGCCCTGGCAAGTAGTTTAATCACGGCAGATATTATTGCTCAGGCAAGTATAAGTCAACTGAATGGATCTGCGGATGCCACGAATTGCTAAAACGTTTCATGAACTTTTGTTGAGGTCTTTCAAATCATACAGATAACGCAGGGTTATCGTTCCTTTATGAAAATAATCGTTACGTTGCGTGAATGGCTCAATGTCACACTTTCACCCTATAATTGCGGTGATAAACATGGATAAGGACAACGACGCACTATGTTGGATTTGATAAAAGCAATTGGTCTTGGGCTGGTGGTATTGCTGCCGTTGGCCAACCCGTTAACGACGGTAGCGCTTTTCCTCGGGCTGGCAGGGAATATGAACAGCGCAGAGCGCAATCATCAGTCGATGATGGCCTCAGTGTATGTGTTCGCCATCATGATGGTGGCTTACTACGCCGGTCAGCTGGTGATGAATACCTTCGGGATCTCCATCCCGGGTCTGCGTATCGCCGGGGGGCTGATTGTGGCCTTTATCGGTTTCCGCATGCTGTTTCCGGCGCAAAAAGCGCATGAATCGCCTGAAGCGAAGAGCAAATCCGAAGAGCTGGAGACCGAACCGAGTGCGAATATCGCCTTTGTACCGCTAGCCATGCCGAGCACGGCAGGGCCAGGGACCATTGCGATGATCATCAGTTCTGCCTCAACGGTACGTGACGGCACTACGTTTCCGGACTGGGTCGTGACCGTAGCGCCACCGCTGATATTTGCACTGATCGGCATTATTGTGTGGGCATCATTGCGCAGTTCCGGGGCAATTATGCGCTGGGTCGGCAAAGGCGGTATCGAGGCGATTTCCCGTCTGATGGGGTTCTTGCTGGTATGTATGGGCGTGCAGTTTATTATTAACGGCGTGCTGGAGATTATTAAGACTTACCACTGAGGTCATTGCCGGGTGGCGGGGCTGACGTTATTACGGGTTTGTAGGCCGGGTAAGCGCAGCGCCACCCGGCACAAACAGACGTCACCCGTGCTGCCCCTGTTCCTCCAGCGCCACCGGCCATTTACGGAAGATCAACACCGACCAGATAAGCGCCACCAGTGCCGGAATGGCCCCCAGATAGCCAATCGCCGACATGGACACGTGCAGAATCACCTGATTGCCCACCAGCGCACCCGCGCCAATGCCCAGGTTAAAAATGCCCGAGAACAGCGACATCGCCACGTCTGTGGCATCCGGTGCGAGGGCCAGCACTTTCACCTGCATCCCGAGACCGATAATCATGATCGCCACACCCCAGAACAGGCTGAGGATTGCCAGCTGGCTTTCACTGCCCGCGGCGGGCATCAGCAGCAGCAGACACGCCAGAAGCAAACCGATGGCGCTGCTCACCAGCGCTGAAGCGTGCTGATTGCCAAGCTTGCCGAAAAGAATACTGCCAATAATGCCCGCCCCGCCAAGGAGCAGCAGGAGAAGGGTGGCAAAATTGCCGCTAAAGCCGGCCACCACCTGAACGAACGGCTCGATATAGCTGTAAGCCGTATAGTGGGCGGTGACTACAATTACGGTAAGCAGATAAATGCTCAGCAGCGCCGGGCGACGCATCAACAGCGGCAGGCTTTTCAGCGAGCCGGAATGTTCGCTTGGCAGCTTCGGCAGCAGTTTTACCAGACATACCAGGGTAACCAGCGCTCCCATGCCAATGGCGAAGAACGTGGTACGCCAGCCGAAGTATTGCCCCACGATACGGCCAATCGGCAGGCCCAGCACCATCGCCAGCGCGGTCCCGGTGGCAATCAGGCTCAGCGCCTGGGCGCGTTTCCCCGCCGGTGCCAGCCGGATAGCCAGCGACGCGGTAATCGACCAGAAAACGGCATGCGCAAAGGCGATCCCGACGCGGCTTAACACCAGCACCGTAAAATTCCACGCCAGGAACGACAGCACGTGGCTGGCGATAAACAACGCAAACAGCCCGATCAGTAGCTTACGCCGCTCCATCTGGCTGGTAAGCAGCATAAACGGCAGCGACATCAACGCCACCACCCAGGCGTAAATGGTCAACATAATGCCCACCTGCGCCGTTTCCATCTGGAAACTCTCTGCGATGTCAGACAACAGCCCAACCGGAACAAATTCAGTGGTGTTGAAAATAAACGCGGCAATAGCCAGCGTGACCACGCGTAGCCACGCAACCCTGCGGGAAACTGTGTTCGTTGTCATAGGGATGTCGGAGATTCGTTGCAAAAGAAGAGGAGACGATCTTAAAGCCTTGCACGGCGAAAACTCAACCATTATGTGATGCAGATCTCAATATTTACCTTATGAAAGCGGTAGCCGGAGGCAGGGTTTTCATTGAATATAAAAGAACACTCCAACAAAAACAGGCGGTAAGACAGTGCAGGAGATTGATTTTTATCTGGTCGATGCGTTTAGCAATGTGTCATTTGGCGGAAATCCGGCTGCCGTTTGCCCGCTCAAGGCGTGGCTGCCGGACGAAACGTTACTGAAAATGGCGCAACAGCATAATCAGTCGGAAACCGCATTTTTCGTCTGTACGAAAGGGGGCATTGAGCTACGCTGGTTTACCACGCTGACCGAAGTTAATCTTTGCGGTCACGCCACGCTTGCTGCGGCGTACGTTCTGTTCAATGAGCTGGACTATCCTGACTCGCGGATCCACTTCGAAACAGCCTCTGGCCGCCTGACGGTGAGCCGGGAGGGGGAGTGGCTGACGCTGGATTTCCCGGCATGTCCCACGCATGAAGAGACGCCTCCGCCGGAGATGCTCGCGGCGCTCGGTATCCGCCGCTACGTTGAAGCCCGCAAAGGCCGCGCATGGGTGGTGGTGCTGGAAGATCGCCAGCAGGTTGAAGCACTCGCACCGACAATTTCAGCCATGACGCCTGGCGAACATAAGGTTGCCGTTACGGCGCGGGGCGACGGGGATTACGATTTCGTCAGCCGCTTTTTCTCCCCCGGCGTTGCCGTCTGGGAAGATCCGGTGACCGGCTCTGCACATACCATGCTCATTCCTTACTGGAGCGAAAAATTGGGTAAAACGACGATGTTTGCCCGTCAGGTTTCCGCGCGGGGCGGCGACGTGCGGTGCGAGCTAAAAGGCTCGCGCGTGCTGATGAGCGGACAGGCGTCATGCTATTTGAAAGGCACAGTTTTTCTGCGCTAGATACCTATAACAACAGAGGAAAAGACAATGCAGGAAATTGATTTTTATCTGGTGGATGCCTTCAGCGACAGGGCGTTTGGCGGCAATGCAGCGGCGGTATGCCCGCTGGAGGAGTGGCTTTCGGATGAGACGCTGCTCAAAATGGCGCAACAGCATAACCAGTCTGAGACGGCGTTTTTCGTACGCACCGACACCGGGTTCGAGCTGCGCTGGTTTACCACGCTGCATGAAATCAACCTCTGCGGCCACGCGACGCTGGCAGCGTCCCACGTGATTTTCGAATACCTCGATTATCCGCATACCGAAATCACCTTCACCACGCGCTTCGTGGGTGAGTTGACGGTGAAACGCAGCGGCGACTGGCTGACGCTCAATTTCCCTGCGTGGTCGACCGAGGTGGTCGACAATCCCCCTCCGGGCCTGTTCAGCGCGCTGGGGATAGACCAGGCTAAAGAGGTCCGCGTCGGACGGGATTTCATGGTGGTACTGGAGAGCCAGCAACAGGTGGAGGCCTTAACCCCGGATATTGCAGCGATGGCACCGCTCGGGAAAATGGTCTGCGTGACGGCACCAGGAGAGGAGTATGACTTCGTCAGCCGCTTCTTCTGCCCGGGCGAAGGGGTACCGGAAGATCCGGTCACCGGATCCACGCACAGCATGCTGATACCGTACTGGAGCGAGAAGCTGGGCAAAACGTCGATGAACGCCCGCCAGGTTTCATACCGTGGCGGGGATCTGCGCTGCGAACTGAAGGGCGACCGTGTGCTGATTGGCGGCCAGGCGACGCTCTATCTGAAAGGGCGTATCTTCCTGCGCTAGCTGAGCGAGGCGCCGCCGCATATCACCATCTCCTGGCCCGTGATGGCGGCGGCTTCATCGCTGAGCAAGAAATTCACCAGTCCCGCGACCTCTTCTGGCGTGATAAGACGGCCGATGGGCGGACAGGTAGGCGGTGAACTTTCTCGCCCCGGTGCGCTAAGCATCGGCGTTTGGGTGGCGCCCGGCGCGACCACGTTCGCGGTGATCCCACGCGGGGCCAGTTCCGCCGCCCAGCTTCTGACCATCCCAGTCATCGCCGCCTTGGTGGCAACATACTGTGAACGACCTGCCGCCCCGCGGGAGGTTCTGCTGCCAATCGCCACAAATCGTCCACCGGCGGCCATAGCGGGCGCGAAATGGTTAAACAGGGCTTCGCAGGCCTGGACGTGCAGTTGCCACAGTGACGCGCTAACCCTGCTTTCCAGTTGCCCCAGTGGGGCGGCGGCCATCATCCCGGCGGCGTGGATCACCGCCTGCGGTGTCGCGATGGCGTGCAGGGCGCTGTTCAGTGCATCAGGGTCGGTGATATCCACGCGTAACCCCGTAAAGCCAGGGGTATCCGGCATCACGGCGCGGCGGCTGAGTCCGGTGACCTGCCAGCCTTCCGCCAGTAAACGCTTAACGATGGCCTCACCAATTCCGGAGCTGGCTCCGGTCACGACGGCGTGACGCATGTCAGACCTCCAGCATTGAACGAGGAACTTTAAACACCGCTTTGCGCACGGTCATCGGCGCGCCGCTGGCGCACAGCGCCTGGTGTGGTTCTCCGGGAGAAAAGACCACAAAGTCACCCGCGCCAAGGCGGATCCCGACGCTGTGTGCCGATGAGCTGGCAATGAACAGGTCCGCTTTACGCTCTTCGTCATCCGGCTTGCCAACAGGGCGCGCGCCGGCATAGATGAGTTCTTCTCCCGCCAGCACAACCTGAATATCCGCCCACTGGTGATGGTACTCCGTATGCCGCTCCGCGCGCGGCTGCGTCTGCGCCGGACCAATCTGGCAAAACCAGGGGGCATTGTCCGGCTGCCAGCGGCCGTCATCGCGTTCGCTAAGCGCCTGCAGCGTGCAGTCCGGGCGGGACAGCAGGGCATACAACACCGGCGGTAACCCTGCCAGCGGCAGGGCGTCGAGATGTCCAATAATCATGCTGACTCCTTGACCCACTCGGGCGTCACCCGCACGTATTTTATGGCCTGACGAAAGTAGGTGTAGGCGATATGCAGGCTGCCATCCGGGCTCTGCTTAATGCTCGGATAGGAAAACTCACGGTTCAGTTTCTCCAGAGAGTTGTTAGTCATGCAGTAGCCGTCTCCCTCGTCCAGATGCCGTTGCCACGGCCAGCTTTTGCCTCCGTCCGGCGAAATGGCGACGGTCATCGGCGCACGCGGGGCACCCCAGAAGGCGGTTCGACCGTGGGTCACAACCGGCTCTTTACGGCCATCGCCATCGTCAATTTCATCGTACAGCGAGGTGCGACGCTCCTGCGCCCCGGCGGCGCTCATGAGGTTAAACACCAGCGCCAGCTCGCCACTGGCAAGCGTTGTCACCTGGATAGAGGAGTTGTTGTTAGGTAATACCGTGGGTTCCGGCACGGACCAGCTTTCGCCGTTGTCCGTTGACTGGCTGTAATAAATGTTATCCGCCCAGCGGCTGCGGAACAGGGCAACCAGGGTGCCATTGCGCAGCGGGGTGATATTCATATGGACGCAGCCCAGGCTGTCCGGCACCTCAACATCACGCCAGGTTTTGCCCCCGTCTTCGGAGATTTTCACCGCGCTGATGTCATCGTTACCGACCCATTTCTCACCTGGCCGGGTGCGGCAGTAAAACACCGGCAGCAGCCAGTTCCCGTTCTCCAGCACGACAATCGGCTGACGAATAAAGGTGCCGGGTTTATCGAGCAGGGTCGCGATGGCCCCCCAGGTTTTACCCAGATCCCGGGACTGGCGATAGCGCACAATAGCGGTGTCCTGGTTGCCGGACATCTGCGCGGTCCACAGCAGCCACAGCACGTTATCGGGTGCCAGGAACAAAACCGGGTTCTGTTCGGAGCGCGTGGCATCATCCGACAGTTTTTCTGCCTCACTCCACTGCTGGCTTCCCGGTGACAGGCGCGAACCCCACACAGAGATATCCGCAATACCCTCCTGGGTACCGCCAAACCAGACGCACATCAGCGAACCATCCGGCAGCGGCAGCAGATTTGCCGCGTGGTTTTGTGGGCAGGCGGAAGGCAGCATGGCCGCCTCCACGCGCGTATCCTGTTGTGGGCGAATAATCCCGTCGCGGGTTACGGTTACAGACATATCAGACTCCATTGTTTTCAACGGGGGTTGGCGCTTTACCCTGTGCCTTTCCCGGAATGAGACGGTCGATGACCATGATGACCGCAGGGGTCAGCAGGGCGATGTACATATTGTTAATGCCAAACGGATCGCCCAGCAGATACCAGACAGAGGTCACGACGCAGGCGCCGATCAGCCCAGCATTGGCTCCGCGAGTACTGCGGAAGAACGGGGCGTAGAACGCGATGACCGCCACGACGGAAATCGACAGACGAATGGCGCGGGTAAAGAACGACAGCTTTAGCACTTCAGGCACCAGCAGAACAAAAATCAGCGGCAGGAAACCAATCAGCAGGGAGATCCAGCGGGTAGCTTTAAACTCCTGCTCGGGGGTCGGGTTGCGCATCGGCACGTAGAAATCTTTGACCACCAGGGAGGCAATGGCGAGCGCCACGGTACTGACGCTGACGAAGATGGACGCCACCAGAGAGGTGGTGACCAGACCGGCCAGCCACGGGTTCATATCCTGCAGGAAAATCGGCATCGCATACAGGCTGTCGATCTCCGGATGCAGGTATTTTGCCGCCACGCCAATCACCGCAATGGCCAGCGCGATCGGCAGGCAGAAGAAGAACGCGACCCAGGTGGAGCGTTTAGCCGATTTAACATCTTTGGTGGAGGAGATGGCCTGGATCACAAACTGAGTGCAGAAGATGGAGCCAATGGTGCCGATAAGCCACGCGAAAATGGTCGACGCGCCGATGTTGCCATCCCAGGTCCAGTAGAAGTCCGGCATGTTTTCGATCATCGGCGTGAAACCGCCGGTTTTGGATAACGCAAAACCCATGATGGCCAGAATGCCGAAGTATTTCAGCGCACTGTGCAGCACGGTAACCCACGCCACGCCCTTCATGCCGCCAAAGGCGAAATAGAAGGTACTGACGATAGCCGTAATGAAAGCGGCAACGGGCAGATTGACTTTCAGTACGGTAGAAATGGCTGCTGCGCCACTGACGTAATTCCCCACGTTCACCAGCAGCAGAGCGTAGATCATGATGAGGGAGATAATGTTTTTGGTGCTGTTACCGTACTTTTCAGCAATCGCACCCGAGATGGTGATTTTCCCGGTGTTGTATATGCGTTTTACCAGTAACAGACCAAAAAGCGGAAAGCCAATCGCGGCCCCGATGACGGACCATGACGCAGCAAACCCGTCCTCAAACGCCGCCTGCGCGGTGCCGATGGTGGATTTAGCGCCGATATACTCAGACATCAGCAGGATCCCGAAAATAAACGCCGGCATCGCGCGGGAGCCTTCCATAAAGTCCCCGGAATTTTTACTGCGGATCCGGAAGGTCAGCCAGGTGGTGAACAGGATGTAGACAATGACTATGCCCACAATGATCAGGGTATCTTCAGCGGTAAAATTATTCATCTTTGCCTCTCTTCAGGGCGAGTGAATCCTGGGCACCTCAGGTACCCGGTATTCTTATTGACGAAACCAACGCCGTTTAGCTAAGTGACGTTGTCACTATCTGGCGAATCTGTTGGCACTGCTGCTCGCTAAACGCCACGGCATAGCGACTCTCTCCGACATCCTCGCCCATGATTTGCAGGGCCTTTTTAACCGCGGCAGGGGAAAACGCCACGCTGTACAGCTCGGTACGCAGTCGGGTGACGCGCTCCTGCGCCTGCCGGGAACCTTCAACATCACCCGCGTTAAAGCGTGACCAGATGGCGTTGATCGCCGCTGGCGCCACGTTTGCCAGCCCGGAAATACAGGCTGAACATCCCTCGACGAAGCCCTGATGGATCAGTGAATCTGGTCCGTTCAGCACGTCAAACCCGTCAATGTCGCTTACTGCGTTGAGGAAACCACGCAGGCTTTCATAGCTCCCGGCACTGTCTTTAATACCTGAAATGTTGGGGTGTTCGGCCAGCGCCCGTACCGTGGCGGGCTCAAGGGTGTTGCCGGTCCGCGCCGGAATGTTGTACAGAAAGACCGGTACGGTTAGCGCGTCAGCGACGGCGGTGTAGTGTGCGATGAGTTCAGACTGTTTCAGCGGCACGAAGTAAGGGGTGATGACGGAAACCGCATCCACACCCAGCGCGGCGATCTGTTTTCCCAGCCGGATGGTGTCGCGGGTGGAGATTTCGCCAATATGCGCCACGACGGGCGCGCGTCCGGCGACGGTTTCCACACAGGTCCGGGTGATCGCGATTTTTTCCGCTTCGTTCAGGACAAAGAACTCGCCGTTGGTTCCGCCGCAGAAAATGCCGTTTCCGGCGTCCAGCTGCCGGGCAACCTGCCGCGTTAAGCCGGGAAGGTTGAGTTCGCCTTCCGCGTCAAAGGGGGTGACGATGGCCGTCAGCACACCCTTGATGTTGTTACGCATTTCTTACTCCTTGACTATGCATGTTCAGGAAACAGTGTCCGGTAAATCGCCTGCACCTCGTCGTGATTCACCTGACAGGGGGCATTGTTCATTAACCGTTTAACGTTCATGGCGGCATCGCTCAGGGAAGCGATGTCTTCGCGCGGCACGCCCAGGGACTCAAGGTTGTCCGGCAGGTTGAGCCGACGAACCAGCGCGGCAAAGTACTCCACCAGCGCGTGAGATTTTTCGTCATCGGACAGGCTGCCGTCCGCGCCTGGCACGAGATCCCAGACCTGCGCAAATTTTGTCACGCAGTGGGGACGAACCACCCTCATGCAGGGCGCCAGAAGAATGGCGTTGGCCACGCCGTGCGGCAGGTGATATTTCCCGCCAAGCGGATAAGACAGGGCGTGAACCAGGTGTGTGCCGGCATGCGCAATCGCGACCCCGCCGTAATAAGAGGCCCACAGCATTTCCAGCTTTGCCAGCAGGTTGCCCGGCTCAGCGCAGGCCGTTTCAATGTTCTTCAGCAGCTTAGCGAGCCCGGTCAACGCCGCGTTATCGCTGACCGGGTTGGCGACCGTGGCGGTGAAGCACTCAATCAGATGGCACAGGGCATCGATGCCGGTGGAGGAGGCAATATGCGCGGGCATGCTGGTGGTCAGTTCCGGCAGCAGGGCGACGTAATCGGGCAGCAGGACCGGAGAGATAATACCGACCTTCGTGTTTTGCTCCGGTATCGCCAGAATAGCGTTCGGCGTGGCTTCTGACCCGGTTCCGGCGGTGGCGGGGATCAGAAGCGAGGAGATACGTGCCACCGGTTTTACCCCTGCCAGCAGGCTGTCCAGCCCCGGTGACAGCGGGTGACAAAGCACGGAGAGCAGTTTCGCCACATCCAGTACGCTGCCGCCGCCGATCCCGACCACGACATCAAACGATCCGCTGTTTAACCCCGCGAGCAACTGACTGACATCGTGGTGGGAGGGTTCAGGCGGCACCGTGTCAATCACCGTGACGCGGCGGTTGCCCTCTTCAAGAATTGAACGGATCTGTTTTGCCGCCTCCAGACGCGCAATGTTGCCGTCCGTAACCAGCAAGAGCTGCGCGTTATCGGTGAGTAATGGCCTGATGGCGGCGAGCGCATTTGCGCCGCTAATAATGGTGCTGTTGAGGGTAACCACGCTTTTCTCCTGTCTTTGTGTCCATGATTAAATTCGCTCAATTAAGACGCTTCATGGTCATCGTGTGGCTAAATTTATAATTTATTCGCAAACTGATTAACTTGATCTTGCTCACATATAATCAATCATGATTGAATATAATCATTAACAGGAAAAACGAGCCCGGAGTGGGAATGAAAGAAAACAACCTGTTCAGAGACGTCGTTGTCGTTGCAGATGACTTTACCGGGGCAAACGATGCGGGTGTCAGCCTGGCGCTGAGCGGTAAGAAGGTCAGCGTGGCATTCCACACCCCCTTTACCCAGCCGGTGGATGCACTGGTTATTAATACCGATTCCCGTGCGCTGCGGGCAGCAGATGCGGCCGAAAAAGTGGCCGTACTGGGGGCGGATATTGCGGCTGCGCGCTGGCTCATCAAAAAGATTGATTCCACGCTGCGCGGCAATGTAGGGGCAGAAACAGGCGTCCTTAAGGCAGTAAGCGGCAAACGGCAGGTGATTGTGGCGCCAGCGTATCCCGCGGCAGGGCGGATCACACGCCACGGCAAGTGTCTGGTGAACGGCATTCCGGTGGATGAAACCGAATTCGCCAGCGATCCGAAAACGCCCGTCCCGTCTGCCACGATTGCTGACCTGTTTACCGACGTGAGTTGTCAATCCGTAACGGTAAACACGCTGGCAGCCGAACTGGCGCAGGGAACGGAGTGGCTCATTGTCGATGCCCAGTGTGACGAGGATCTGGACGCCATTATTGCCGCCGCGTTGACCTGCCCGCAGACGCCGCTACTGGTCGGATCGGCCGGGTTATGTGATGCGCTGGCACGCCATCTCGCCCCCGTGAAGCGTCAGCAACTGCTGGCGGTGGTGGGATCAATGAGTGAGATCGCTCAACGTCAGATTGCGCTGGTCGCTGCAGAGCCTGCGGTTTCGTCGGTATTTATTGATGTTAATGATGTGCTGAAGGGGGAGACGGCGAGCGCGCTCATGCGCATCACGCAGGCCCTTAAGGCGGGCCGTCACTGCATCGTTCATACCTGCCCGGACCATGAGGCGCGACATCAGGTTGAACGGCTTTGCGCGCAGTATCAAATGACCCGGACCGAACTGGGTGAAACGATCTGCGCCTTCCTGGGGAAGATTACCCGAGAGGCACTGACGGCATGTCCGCCGGATGCGTTGTATGTCTCAGGCGGCGATGTGGCAATGGCCGTCGCCAGTGCGCTTGATGCGCAAGGATTTGAAATTACAGGGCGCGTCGCAGGATGCGTCCCTTACGGCAAATTTCTGGGTTGTGCCTGGCACCAGCCGGTAATGACCAAAGCAGGGGGCTTCGGAAAAGAAGAGACGCTGCTTGAGGTGTTGCATTTTATCGAGGAGAGACTGAGTGACTAACATTATTGCTGTAACCATGGGTGACCCGGCGGGCATTGGCCCGGAGATCATTATCAAATCCCTCACCGGGAGCGAATTAACGGGAGCCCCGGTTGTCGTGGTGGGCTGTGCCCGCACGCTCAGGCGGGTGCTGGATGATGGTATTGTGGGGCAGGCTGACATCCACATCATCAGGCAGGTCAGCGAAGCCCGTTTCGCCCCCAACGTGATTAACGTGCTGGACGAACCGCTGGCCGACCCTGATGCCCTGAAGCCCGGCGTAGTCCAGGCTCAGGCGGGGGATTTAGCCTATCGCTGCGTGAAGCGCGCGACGGAACTGGCGATGGCGGGGGACGTAAAAGCGGTTGCCACGGCGCCACTGAATAAAGAAGCGCTGCATCTGGCCGGACATCACTACCCCGGGCATACCGAGCTGCTGGCCCATCTGACGCACAGCAAAGACTACGCTATGGTGCTGTACACCGATCGGCTGAAGGTCATTCATATCACGACCCATATTGCGCTGCGTAAATTCCTTGATACGCTCAATCAGGATCGGGTAAAAACCGTCATCGGCATTGCGGATACCTTCCTGAAACGGGTGGGCTTTAGCGCACCTCGTATTGCGGTCGCGGGCGTGAACCCGCATGCGGGAGAAAATGGCCTGTTTGGCGATGAAGAGATCACGATTGTTGGCCCGGCCGTTGCAGCGATGAAGGCGCAGGGGGTCAACGTCACCGGACCGTGCCCGCCGGATACGGTATTTATGCAATGCCACGAAGGAATGTATGACATGGTCGTTGCGATGTATCACGATCAGGGGCATATTCCGCTAAAATTGCTCGGCTTTTACGACGGGGTGAATATCACCGCCGGATTGCCGTTTATCCGCACCTCTGCAGACCACGGAACCGCGTTCGATATTGCATGGACCGGTAAAGCCAGGTCGGAGAGCATGACGGTGTCTATTCAGTTGGCTATGCAAATTACACGGGAATAATATGAAGGGATATAACCGGTTAGAGCAGATAATGGATTACCTCAAAGGGCACAACCTGGTCACGGTGGATCAGCTGGTGGCGATCACCGATGCCTCACCGGCGACGATCCGCCGCGACCTGATTAAGCTTGACCAGGAGGGCGTCATCAGCCGAACCCACGGCGGCGTGACTCTTAACCGGTTTATTCCTTCCCAGCCGACCACGTCCGAAAAAATGCAGCGCAGCCTGGCAGAAAAACATGCCATCGCCAGCGCGGCCGCGAGCTTTGTGAAAGCGGGGGATGCCATTGTGCTGGATGCCGGTACCACAATGATTGAACTCGCGCGTCAGCTCACGCATCTGCCGCTTCGCGTCATCACCAGCGATCTGCACATTGCGCTGTTTCTCTCTGAGTTTAAACAGATTGAAGTGACGATCATTGGCGGCCGTATCGATGATTCGAGCCAGTCCTGTATTGGTGAGCACGGGCGTCGGCTGTTGCAGAATGTCTGGCCTGATGTGGCTTTTGTCAGCTGTAATGGCTGGGATATTACCCGCGGTATCACGTCGCCTACGGAAGAGAAGGCCGCGCTGAAGCGGGATTTAATAGCCAATGCAAAACGCCGGGTGCTGCTGGCAGACAGCTCTAAATACGGTGCCTGGTCGCTGTTTAATGTGGCGCACCTGAACACCCTGACGGATATCGTCACCGACAGCAGGCTGGATGAAGCGGCCCGGACCCAGCTGGAACAGTTTGAGACCCGCCTGACGCTGGCGTCATGACATAAGTTAAAACTATGAAGTCCGAACAGATGGCAGACGCTATGTTGAAGCCTGGCCTCACAAAAAAAAGCCAAGGAGCCTGCCATGTATTCCATTACCTCTGAATCTGCCCGTCATCCGGACATCCTCAAGCTGATCGCGGCGCTTGACCGTTATCAGAGCGAACTCTATCCCGCTGAAAGCAATCATCTGCTCGATCTGGCTGCGCTGCCTGAAGCCTCGCTTATCCTGATGATCATTCGCGACCCGCAGCTGCAGGCCGTGGGATGTGGCGCCGTGGTGCTTAATGGCGACGGTACCGGGGAGATGAAACGGGTCTATATCGATCCGGCCCATCGCGGGCAACATCTGGGTGAGAAGCTGCTTGCTGCCCTTGAGGATGAAGCCCTGAGTCGTCACTGCCACACCGTGCGCCTGGAGACAGGGATCAAGCAACACGCCGCCATTCGCCTGTATGAACAGTGCGGATATGAACGCCGTCCGGCGTTTGCGCCGTATGTAGACGATCCGCTGAGCCTGTTTATGGGGAAGGCTCTGGTTGTCGACGTTCGTTTAGCAGCGCTATAAACGCTTCGAGCTGGCGGGTCATCGCCCCACGACGCCACACCAGCCAGGTGGTCAGCCAGCGCCAGTTCTCCGCCAGCGGCCACGCCTCTACCTGATGATGCCCCGGCATGCTCTCCAGCATGGAGCGGGGCATTAGCGCAATACCCGCCCCTGCAATCACGCAGGCGAGCATACCGTGATACGACTCCATCTCATGGATCCGCCCGGGCGTGGCGCGGTCTGCGTGAAACCAGCTTTCCAGATGACGTCGATACGAACAGTTTGCGCGAAACGCGTAGACGTCGCTGCCGCTTACCTGCGCGGCGCGCGTCACCTCCGCATGTCCGGCGGGGGTGACCAGCATCATCTCTTCCCGGTAAACCGGCATGCCTTCCAGCTCCGGGTGTGAAAGTGGCCCGTCGACAAACGCCGCGCTTAAGGTGCCTTCCAGAACGCCGTCAATCATCGTTCCGGACGGGCCGGTAGAGAGCGCGAACTGAATGCGCGGATAGCGCTGGTTAAACGCCGCCAGACTTTCCGGGATCCGCACGGCGGCGGTGCTCTCCAGGGCGCCAAGGGCAAATAACCCCTGCGGCTCATCACCGGCGACGACCATGCGCGCCTCGTCAACCAGCGCCAGGATCTGCTTGCTGTAGCGCAGAAAGTTGTGCCCGGCGGGAGATAAGCGCAAACGCTGGCTCTCCCGGATAAACAACTCAACGCCGAGATCGGCCTCAAGCTGGCGGATGCGGGTGGTGAGGTTAGACGGAACGCGATGCACTTTCTGCGCCGCCTGGGTAATGCTGCCGGTCAGGGCAACGGCGTTAAACATTTCAAGCTGAGTTAAATCCATAGCATTCTCGATTCGTGAATAAGGTGGTTAGTATTATTCATTTTTAAGAAATAGCAGAGTGGGCCACAATCAATCAACCGATATTACGTGGAGAACATCATGACTTATTCATCTGCTACGCATGCCCTCTCTGTTAACCCGGCGACAGGCGAGACGCTGGCCACATATCCCTGGGCCACATCCGAAGAGGTCGAACAGGCAATCACCCTGGCTGATGCCGGTTTTCGCCAGTGGCGAGGAGAAAGCGTCTCTCACCGGGCACAAAAGCTGCGCGACCTGGGGGCAGCACTGCGCCAGCGTGGGGAAGAGATGGCGCAAATGATCTCCCGGGAAATGGGCAAGCCGATTGTGCAGGCGCGGGCGGAAGTGGCCAAATCTGCGGGTCTGTGCGACTGGTATGCGGAACATGGCCCGGCGATGCTGCGTGCGGAGCCCACGCTGGTGGAAAACCAAAACGCGGTCATTGAATACCGTCCGCTGGGGCCGATTCTTGCGGTGATGCCGTGGAACTTCCCGCTCTGGCAGGTACTGCGCGGTGCGGTGCCGATCCTGCTGGCAGGTAACAGCTATCTGCTCAAACACGCACCGAACGTCCTGGGTTCTGCTGCGCTGATTGGGCAAATCTTTGCTGATGCCGGTATTGCGCAAGGCGTCTTTGGCTGGGTGAATGCCACCAATGATGGCGTGAGCCAGACGATCAACGATCGTCGTATTGCAGCGGTAACCGTCACCGGTAGCGTGCGTGCAGGTGCGGCAATAGGGGCGCAGGCGGGAGCGGCGCTGAAAAAATGCGTTCTGGAGCTGGGCGGCTCCGATCCGTTTATCGTGCTGAATGATGCCGATCTGGATCTGGCCGTTCGCGCGGCCGTCACGGGACGTTATCAGAACACCGGGCAGGTTTGCGCGGCGGCAAAGCGCTTTATTATCGAAGAGGGTATTGCCGATGACTTTACCCGGCGTTTTGTTGCGGCGGTTACGGCGCTGAAGATGGGAGCACCGGATCGGGAAGAGAATGATATTGGCCCGATGGCGCGTTTCGATCTGCGTGACGAATTGCATCAGCAGGTGCAGGCCACGCTCGCGGAAGGGGCCACGCTGCTGCTGGGCGGCGAGAAAATCAGCGGGGAGGGCAACTATTACGCGCCAACCGTGCTGAGCCATGTCACCCCGACAATGACCGCCTTCCGTCAGGAGCTGTTTGGTCCGGTTGCGGCGATTACGGTGGCGAAGGATGCGGAACATGCCCTGCAGCTTGCCAACGACAGCGACTTTGGTCTCTCTGCCACGGTGTTTACCGCCAACGAAGCGCTGGCCGGAAAATTCGCCCGCGAGCTGGAGTGCGGCGGGGTGTTTATCAATGGCTTTAGCGCCAGTGACGCGCGCGTGGCCTTTGGCGGCGTGAAGAAAAGTGGTTTTGGCCGTGAGCTTTCCCACTTTGGTTTGCACGAGTTTTGTAACGTGCAGACGGTGTGGAAGAACAGAGTGTAACCGCCATCCTTACAGAGGCCCTGACGACGAGGGCCTCTGTCATTTCTCTGCAATGGTTCTGTCATTTTCGTTTCGTAGACTCGCACGCGTCTAACGTCTTGTTACTGAAGAAAATTATGAACCTAACGCAAATTTATCGTCGTATTGCGCAGCGCATTATCCCCCGCCAGTTTGGCCTGCTGACCGGTATCTTTTGTATTATCGGCCTCTTTTCCGCCCTGCAACTCTCCTCGTCGTTCCTGCTCAATGCCTCCCTTAAGGAAGCGCAACGCAACGAGCAGCAAAACCTGCTGGCGTATCAGCAGCAGAGCAAGCTGGATCTGGCTCGCGTTTCCCTGCTGGCCGCAAGCGATCTGCTTAACCGCTCCGGCGTCTGGTTTATGCAGGATAAAGAGACCGGCTCCGAGGGCAGCTGGCATAGCCTGATGGACGACGCGCAAAAGGCGCTGGCCGTTTCGCAGCAGGCGTGGAATGCCTGGCTGGCGCTTAATCCGCCAAAAGATGACGCCCTGGTTAACAGCTATCAGCTTTTTTACGGCGCGATAAAAGAGCAGGCGGAAGGGCTGGTGAAAACCAACACCATCGATGCGTTTTTTGCCGTGCCGGCGCAGGCGTTTTAGACCGACTTTAATGACAACTATGCCCGCTATCAGCAAGCAAGCGAGAAGCAGGCGCTCAAAGGGCGTCAGTCGTTGATTGCGCAGCTCTCCGGTCTGCAAACGCTGTTCCTGCTTGCGCCTGTTCTGTTGCTCGCTATTGCGTTTGCCGTCTGGTTCGGGATGTCCCGGTGGGTGATTACCCCGTTGCGGCGCTTGATTGCGCATATCAACCGGCTGGCCGCGGGCGATCTCTCCGGTACCCCTCCTGGCGTGACGCGTTTTAACCGTGAAATTGCCCAGCTCAGCGACAGTATTGCCACCATGCAGAACGGGCTACAGCAGCTGGTGACCCAGGTCAGCGATGCGACCACCGCCATGGTGGAAAATATTGGCGCACTGGCGCAGGGCAATCAAAAGCTGTATCACCAGTCGGCGCGTCAGGCCAAAGAGCTGGAAGACGTGACGGCGCATATCGCGACTCTGGAAACCCACGTAGAAGGCAACACGGGCTATGCGAAGCTTGCCAGCTCGCGGGCGGATGAGGCGCGCCAGGCCGCGGCGGGAGGGGATCAGATGATGTCGACCGTCAATGCGTCGATGCAGGCAATCGTCGACCGATCCTCAGAGATGCGGGGGATCGTGGCCATGATCGACAGCGTCGCCTTTCAGACCAACATTCTGGCACTGAATGCGGCAATTGAAGCGGCTCACGCGGGAAACCAGGGGCGCGGGTTTGCCGTTGTCGCTCGTGAAGTGGGGCTGCTGGCGAGGAAGAGCAGCCATTCGACGCAAACCATTCAGGAGCTTATCAACCGTTCCCTTCAGGGGATCGAAGACGGGTCACGGGCCGTTAACCGTCTGGAAGATAACCTGCAGCAGGTGACGGGGCTGGTGGGAACATTAAGCAGTTTGCTGAATGAGATCTCCGCGGCCACGCTGAGTCAGGGGGAGAGTATTCATCAGATGACGCGCCAGCTTCAGGCGCTCAATCAGGTGTCGCGGCAGACCGACAGCCTTGTCTCTGACGCGTCCGATGCCTCTGAGCGCCTGCACAAACAGTCGGATCTTTTATTGCAGGCGGTTTCGCGTTTTCGTCTCAGTGCCTGACGCAACACATAAGCGTCTGTTATACTCGCAGCCCGTTTTAGCCTGAGGGCAAGGAGCAAAGAGAGTGGCTGCGGTCATCCATAATGAGATGCTGGACGAGATTCTGGCGCAGGTTCGTCCGTTACTTGGAAAAGGAAAGGTTGCCGACTATATTCCGGCCCTTGCCTCGGTCAGCGGGAATAAGCTGGGAATTGCAATTTGTACGATAGACGGTCAGCGTTACCAGGCCGGTGACGCCACGGAACGTTTTTCCATCCAGTCTATTTCGAAAGTGCTGAGTCTGGTTGCGGCCATGCGACAGTACGAGGAAGAGGAGATCTGGCAACGGGTGGGTAAAGATCCCTCCGGGCAGCCGTTTAACTCTCTGCTTCAGCTTGAGATTGAACAGGGTAAACCGCGTAACCCCTTTATCAACGCCGGGGCGCTGGTGGTCTGCGATATGCTGCAAAGCCGTCTCAGCGCGCCACGCCAGCGCATGCTTGAAATTGTTCGCCAGCTCTCAGGCGTTGACGATATTGCTTATGATTTAGTGGTCGCCCGTTCGGAGTTCGAGCACTCTGCGCGTAACGCCGCCATTGCCTGGTTGATGAAATCGTTCGGCAATTTCCATAATGATGTGGCGACCGTACTGCAAAACTATTTCCACTACTGCGCGCTGAAAATGAGCTGCGTGGAGCTGGCGCAGACCTTCCTGTTCCTTGCTCACCAGGGGCACGCACCGCATCTCGATCAGGAGGTGGTTTCACCTATGCAGGCGCGTCAGGTCAATGCCCTGATGGCGACAAGCGGGATGTATCAGAACGCGGGCGAATTTGCCTGGCGCGTCGGTCTTCCGGCTAAGTCGGGCGTCGGGGGTGGGGTGGTTGCCATTGTACCGCATGAGATGGCTATTGCTGTCTGGAGCCCGGAGCTGGATGAGACGGGTAATTCACTGGCCGGTGTGGCGGTTCTGGAGAAACTGACCCAACGCCTGGGACGTTCCGTTTACTGATGTCTGACCTGGATCCTCTTTTTTCTCGTCTGGCGCGATCGACCTTTCGGTCGCGCTTTCGCTTAGGCACAAAAGAACGACAGTACTGCTGGGACAAAGGTGCCGATACCATTGACCAGCATGCTGCCGACTTTATTGCGAAGCGTCTTGCCCCCGCGCACCCCGTCAACGACGGTAAACAGACCCCCATGCGCGGCCATCCGGTGTTTATTGCCCAGCACGCAACCGCCACCTGCTGTCGCGGCTGTCTGGCGAAATGGCACAACATTCCGCAAGGTGTTCAGCTCACCGCGCAGCAACAGCACTATATCGTCGGCGTGATCCACCACTGGCTGGTGTTGCAGATGAACGCCTGATGTTGATGGGTGCTGATCCTGTTGTAATTGTGTTATAGATGCACGCTATGAGATCCCCCGCGTGGTGACGGGTCAGTTAGTTGCCATAAGTTATTATATGGAATGATATTTAATGCGTTCAGACCCCGCTGCCTTCACGCTTTTTCGCCCTGAATCGCCGCTGCGTAATGCGGCGGGTATCTTTATTCTCACCACCTTGTTCTACTTTATCGGTGCGGAATTACGTCTGGTCGAAGCCTTGTCGCTGTTCTGGCCGCTGAATGGCGTGATGGCGGGCGTCTTTGCCCGTTATATCTATCTCAATCGCCTGCATAACTACGCGGTGTCGTATGTCGCCATGCTGATGTACGACGCGGTCACCACCAACTGGGGAATGGCCTCGGTGGTCATCAACCTGTCGAATATGGTCTTTATCGTCGTTGTCGCATTGCTGGTGGTGCGTGATAAACGGTTGATGAAGAAAACCCCCGATCCCATTAATGCCCTGCGGCTGTTCAATTATTGTCTGATCGCCGCCTTATTGTGTGCGCTGCTCGGCGCGACCGGGTCGGTGGGGATCGACAGCCATACCTTCTGGCCGCTGTTTGCCGACTGGTTCAGCGAGCAGTTCTCAACCGGCGTGCTCATTTTACCCTGCATGCTCACGGTCAGTATGCCGACGCGGGCATTCAGGCTGCGTCTGGAGCAACTTTTACCGGTCATTGCGCTGATTGTTTCGGTGATGGCATCGGTGGTGATTGGCGGGGCGGGAAGCCTTGCCTTTCCGCTGCCGGCGCTGATCTGGTGTGCGGTCCGCTACTCCTTGCCCGCGACCTGTCTGCTGACGTTTCTGACCGGCGGTCTGGAGATCGTTCTGGTCGCTAACTCCATTATCAATATCGCCGTGGGCACGCCGCTCTCTACCCCGATGATGTTCTCCGCACGGCTGGGGATTGCTACCATGGCGATCTGTCCGGTTATGGTCTCCGTCAGTATGGCGGCCATTAATTCGCTCATCCGTCAGGTGTCGTTGCGCGCGGATTATGATTTTCTGACCCACGTTTATTCACGCTCCGGGCTCTATGAGGCGTTAAAGCGGGAAGAGGCGCAGCGGCAGACACGTTTTCTGACCGTGATGCTGCTGGATATCGATTACTTCAAAAGCATCAATGATAACTATGGGCATGAGTGTGGCGACCGCGTGCTGGCCGGGTTTGCCCGCGAGGTCCAGCAGGTTGTCGGAGACGATGGTATGGTGGCGCGTATGGGCGGAGAAGAGTTCGCGGTTGTGGTGAACACCGGTGACGCGCAGCACGGCTTTGCGCTGGCGGAACGTATCAGACTCACCATTGCCGCTCATCCGTTTACCTGGCGCCAGCAAACGCTCTATCTGACCGTGAGTATTGGTCTCGGGAGCGGGAAGGCGGCGTCGTGGCAGTTGACCGAGGTATTCAACAGGCTGATGGCCGAAGCAGACGATCATCTCTATCGTTCCAAAAAAGCGGGGAGAAATCGCACCAGTGCGCGTGTGTCAGACGATCCCATTACTCCGACCCCGGAGGGTGAAACCTGAGCGCAGCCTGCATTCTGCCGGGGATGAATCATAACGAATAGCAGATAAATTGCTTGCTAGGTATTTTTAACGTCAATAAGATACCGCAAGAAAGCTATCGGAAAATTCGCAGAATGAATGCAGCTGACAAACTCAGTAGACCCTCTCATGTACCAGGAAGCCGGTTTGTCAAACGTATGTATCTGATGCGTATTCTCGGCACGTTTCTCTGTTTTATTCCCATCCTCTCTGTGCTGATTGAACAGAATCGTTCAATCTGGCTGATGTGTTTGCTGGCGTTGAACGCGTTTATCTGGCCTACGCTTGCCTGGTATCGGGCGCGAAATTCGGCCATGCCGCTGGTGACTGAGCATCAGAATCTGGTGCTGGACGCCGGGGCGGGGGGATTCTGGATCGCCATGATGGCGGTTAATCCGCTGCCGTCGGTGGTCATTGCCACCATCATGCTGACCGACCGGCTCTCGGCAGGGGGCGTTACGCTGATGAGAAAGGCGGCCATCACCATGGTGGGCGTTTTTCTGGTGACCTGGCTGACGCAGGGAATGGCGGTGGATATGTACGTTTCGCAGCGCACCATGTTTGCCACGCTGCCGCTGATTGCAATTTATCTGCTGGCACTGAGCATATTAACGGACAGCATTGCGCTGCGCCTGCGGATCAAGAGCCGGGAGCTTGAGCGGATCGCGATGATGGATCCGCTACTGGATATCGCGAACCGACGTCTGCTCGAAAAGCGCATTGACCACGAACTGAATAAACTGCGCCAGACGTGCCGGGAATCGGCCCTGATGTTCATCGATATCGACAATTTTAAAGACGTTAACGATCGTTTTGGCCATAAGGTTGGGGATGCATTGCTGGCGGCCGTCTCGCAAATACTGCATTTGTCGACACGCCCGAACGATACCCCCGCACGCCTTGGCGGTGATGAATTTGTGGTGTTGCTGCCGGATACCACCCTTGAAGAGGCGCAAGTTGTCGCCAGACGCATTATGGATGCGGCTGCAATGAAAAAGGAGGTGGCTCAGGAGACGGTGCATTGCACGCTCAGCATCGGTATCGCCTGTGCCACGCGAGAAATGATAAGCGTAACCGACTGGCTACAGGCCGCGGACAACGCCCTGTACCGCGCCAAGCGGGACGGTAAGAACAGAATATTCGCGCACTGACAATGTCTCTGTTTAGGCTACGCTTTGAGTAACGCTTTGCGTCAGGAGACGTTATGAAAACACCTGCAACCCCAGCAAATGAAATGGAACGTCTGAACTCGCTGCGCGAGTCAGGCCTGCTTGAGATCGACAGTTCCCCGGCGTTTGACCGACTGACACGTCTGGCAAAACGCTTCTTCCAGGTTCCCCTGGCGATGGTCAATCTTATTGATGAACACTCGCTGATTGTGAAGTCGGCCGATGGTCAGGCGCCTGACACCGTTCCGCGTAATATCTCGTTTTGCGGCCATACGATCCTCAGCGAAGCGCCGCTGGTGGTTGCCGATATGCGTCAGGACGATCGATTTGCCGATAATCCGCTGGTGGCCGGTGAGCCCGGCGTAAGGTTCTATGCCGGTTTTCCACTGCGTTTACGTGACGGGGCGAGCGTGGGATCGCTGTGCCTGATTGATTATTCTCCTCGTGAATTTTCCGCAGCCGATCTTGCCGTGCTGGGCGATCTGAGCGCACTGGCGGAAGACGAGTTTGCTGCCGTCAGCGCGGCGACAACCGATGAATTAACCGGTCTGTTTAACCGTCGGGGCTTTAACCAGCTGCTCCGGTTCACGCTCTCCGTAGCCAGACGCCGGGCGGAGCCGTTAACTCTGGGCTGGCTGGATCTGGATCGCTTCAAAGAGATTAACGATCGCTACGGACATGAAGAGGGCGACAACGCGCTGAAAGTGATGGCGGAACTGATGCGCACCTCTTTCCGTGAAGCGGATTTGCTGGTTCGCTTTGGCGGCGATGAGTTTGCCGTGCTGTTTGCCGATACCGACGAGCAGGGGGCCTGGATTGCCATGCAGTATCTGGCCGAGCAGGTTGAACAGTACAATGCGCGCAGGCTGCATCCCTGGTCACTCCATTTTTCCTGGGGGCTGAGCGAGTTCGATCATAACGGCAACGATCTGCAGCAGTGGATGAAAGACGCGGATGAAAAAATGTATGCCATGAAGCAGCAGCGCAAGCGCGCAACATGACATAACAAAAGCCTATGTCTGATGTGATTGCGTTACGTAAATGTTAAATGCACAGTGAGCGTATTCAACGTAAGGAAAACCCATGAATACCTCACTGCAGATCAAAACCCTCACCCGGGACGATATTCTCACCCACCTCGATGCGCTGGCCGATATCCTTGAAAATTGTGTCAGGGGCGGCGCTTCCGTCAGTTTTATGTTGCCATTCAGTACCGATAAAGCTCGTGCTTTCTGGCAGGATATTGCCGGGAGCGTAGGGCGTAACGAACGCGTTGTGCTGGCCTGCATCGATTCTCAGGATGGCGTGATTGGCACCGTGCAGCTCATTACCGATCAGCCGGAAAACCAGCCGCATCGTGCCGATGTGGCAAAGCTGCTGGTGCATGAAAAAGCGCGTCGTAAAGGTGCCGCGATGGCGCTAATGGAGGAGCTGGAAGTGCAGGCCAGAGCAAGAGACATCTCGGTGCTGGTGCTGGATACCTCAACCGGCAGCGGAGCGGAGACCTTCTACCAGCGTGCTGGCTGGCAAAAAGTGGGGGAGATCCCGCGTTATGCGCTAATGCCGGATGGCGCGATGACTGCCACATCGGTCTTCTATAAGTTCTTGTGATTATTTCCCTCAATGATGCGATGAATTGATCAAAAGCGGGGTTCTGGTCGAAAACCTTTGGTAAGTTATCATACCAATTTAATCAGGTTGTACGACTAATCATAAAAGGACCCCATTGTGAACACACTTAACCGTCGTGATTTCCCCGGTGCTCTCTACCCCGAACGAATCATTCAGTTTGGCGAGGGCAATTTCCTGCGTGCGTTTGTCGACTGGCAAATCGACCTGTTAAACGAACATACCGATCTCAATGCCGGCGTCGTGGTCGTACGCCCAATTCAAAGCGACTTCCCGCCGTCATTAAGCACTCAGGATGGCCTGTATACCACGATCATTCGTGGTCTGAATGAGCAGGGCGAGGCGGTCAGCGAAGCGCGTCTTATCCGCTCGGTGAATCGGGAGATCAGCGTCTACAGCCAGTACGATGAATTTCTGAAACTGGCGCACAATCCGGAGATGCGTTTTGTCTTCTCCAACACCACCGAGGCGGGGATTAGCTGGCACGCGGGCGATCGTTTCGAAGATGCGCCAGCGGTGAGCTATCCAGCGAAGCTGACGCGGCTGCTGTTTGAGCGCTTCAGCCATTTTAACGGCGCAGCGGACAAAGGCTGGATCATCATTCCGTGCGAGCTAATAGACTATAACGGCGAAGCGCTGCGCGAACTGGTGCTGCGCTATGCACAGGCATGGGCACTGCCAGCGGAATTTATTCAGTGGCTGAATGCGCATAACAGCTTCTGCTCCACGTTAGTTGACCGCATTGTAACGGGGTATCCGCGCGACGAAGCGGCGACGCTGGAAGCCGGGCTTGGCTATCACGATGCGTTCCTGGATACCGCTGAACATTTCTACCTGTTTGTTATTCAGGGGCCTGAATCCCTGGCCAGCGAACTGCGTCTGGACAAATTCCCGCTAAACGTGCGGATTGTGGATGACATTAAGCCGTACAAGGAGCGCAAAGTGGCGATTCTCAACGGCGCGCACACAGCGCTGGTGCCGGTGGCGTTCCAGGCGGGGCTGGATACGGTGGGCGAGGCGATGAATGATGCCGACATATGCGCGTTCATCGAAAAAGCGATCTATGAGGAAATCATTCCGGTCCTGGATTTGCCGCGTGATGAACTGGCGTCTTTTGCCAGCGCCGTTACGGGTCGTTTCCGCAATCCGTATATCAAGCATCAGCTGCTGTCGATTGCCCTTAACGGCATGACCAAGTATCGCACGCGCATTCTGCCGCAGCTGTTGGCGGGGGCGAGGGCATCTGGCACGTTGCCCGCTCGCCTGACGTTCGCGCTGGCCGCACTGATCGCGTTCTACCGTGCAGAGCGTAACGGGGAGAACTATCCGGTGCAGGATGACGCGCACTGGCTTGCTCGTTACCAACAGCTGTGGGCGCAGCATCACGATAAACAGATCACCACCCGCGAGCTGGTCGCCTCCGTTTTAAGCGTTACTGAGCACTGGGAGCAGGATTTAACTCAGGTTGAGGGTCTCGTCGGGCAGGTTTCGCGCGATCTCGACGCGATTCTGCAACAGGGGATGCGGGCCGCAGTAAAACCGCTTTGTTAAACCATATCCGGCTTCGGCCGGGTATTTTATATCTCATTAGTTACAACATACTATTACCTCGTTTATGTAAAACAGGCTGTAGCACCGTGCGGTTTATTGCTTATCAGGTGATAAAATGCAATCTCTTATTAACAAGCTTGCAACCGTGACAGGGATCACGTTTAATAACGCGGCTCTTTCCTTTCCTGAAGCTGACTATGATTGTTCGTCCCAAACAGCACTGGCTACAACTGATTTTCGTCTGGCACGGTTCGGTACTTCCTAAAATCTATACCCGGTTGTTACTTAACTTCCTGCTATCCATCGCCGTTATTCTGATGCTGCCGTGGTATACCTCGCTGGGCATCAAATTTACCGTTGCGCCGTTCAGCATCCTGGGTGTGGCCATCGCTATCTTTCTGGGGTTCAGAAACAACGCCTGCTATTCACGCTACGTTGAGGCTCGCCAGCTGTGGGGGCAACTGATGATAGCGGCACGCTCGTTATTTCGCGAGGTTAAAAACACCTTGCCGAATGATAAACATCTGGGTGAGTTCGTCCGCCTGCAGATCGCCTTTGCCCATTGTCTGCGCATGACCCTGCGTCGTGAAAAGGGGGAAGGGCAACTGGCGCGCTATCTGGCGGCGGAGGATTTACGCAACGTCATGGCCGCCAATTCCCCGGCGAACCGTATTTTGCTGATCATGGGTGAATGGCTGGCCGTCAGACGCCGTAACGGAGACCTTTCCGATATTCTGTTCCACAGCCTGAACAACCGTCTCAACGATATGTCGATTGTCCTGTCAGGCTGCGAGCGCATCGCCACCACGCCCGTGCCATTTGCTTATACGCTTATCCTGCACCGTACGGTCTATCTGTTCTGCATCATGCTGCCGTTCGCGCTGGTCGTGGACCTGCACTACATGACGCCGTTTGTCTCTGCGCTGATTTCGTATACCTTTATTTCGCTGGATACGCTGGCAGAAGAGCTGGAAGATCCGTTTGGTACCGAAGACAACGACCTGCCGCTGGACGCCATCTGCAACATGATGGAACGCGATCTGCTGCAGATGAACGATGAAGAGAACATTCCGGAAAGACTGATGCCGGATAAGTATTATCAGCTGACCTGACGGGCGTTCCACTCGTCCCGGGTGATTTCCCACAGCTCAGAATCGAGCATACCGCTGACGTACGCTTTCTTTTCCGTTCTGATAAGCCGCATGCCGCTACTGTCTGAAATACGACGGGAGCGGCTATTGGCGGCCGCCTTCGGCGCGCGCAATACGGGTTTGTTCAGCGTGTTAAACCAGTAATCCGTTGCCGCAATGCTGGCTTCGCGCATATATCCCTTTCCCTGAAACTCCGGCGCCAGCCAAAACCCGCGGTTGTTATCTTCCACATCGTACAGGCAGATAACCCCCATCAGTTCGTCCGGCGCTTCACGACGGCGGATGCTCCAGAACCAGGCAATCCCTTTCGCCATATCCGGCAGCGCCACGTTGTTGACATAGTTTTCCGCGCCGTTATCCGGGTAGGGCCAGGGCACGGAAGAGACCAGATAGCGGACGATCTCCCAGCACGGATAGCGCTTTTGTATCTGAACGGCATCTTCGGCAACCAGCGGTTTTAGAAGCAAGGGTTCTGTCGTGAGCGTCGGTATCGTCATCCGCAGATCTCCATATTTAAGCGTTATGATTTTGTTTGCGTTCTGGTATTTTCATCTCTATCACATTCAGTTGAGGCGTGCTGAGTTTATACCCTACCAAAAATAGGCATCATTTCTTCAATGGCGAAATTTTAATGCGCTTGTGGTCTCTTTTAACCGGACGTGTTTTCCAGGATCTCCTGCAGCATGGCAAAGAGATAGAAGAGGCCATTGCCCGTCGTGATACCCGTGTTTTGAATCATTCCACCCCCGAGCTGGAAGGGTATTTTTCTCGCCCCCTCAGCGAGCTTCCGCGTCAAAATCCTTACCCGGTAGCGGCGCTGTTACCTCTTTTTTTAGTGGCGTTTGCGTTAAACCTTCTGCCTTTTCTCAGCGCGTTGCAGGGTTTGTCACCTTTACATCATGCACTGTGTTTTTTCGTACCATCATTAATAATGACAGGCGCGCTCATTGTAATCAGCGTGCTTCTGGCCCGAGGGGTAACGTCAGGATTGTTGGGGTTTATGGCAGTGTTCATCATTCTGCTGGTCATAACTCTCGTTCAGGTTCTGCATCTTCTGTTTTCTCATAGCGGAAACCTTTGGCCACTGGTCACCGCATCCTTCGCGCTGATACTTTGTCGGATGGTAATGAATAGCAGCGGCTTTGTGCTGTTTACCCTCTATTGTCGCACTCAGCGTCTTGCCAGAGTTGCACGTGAAATCCGGTTAAAAAGCCATTAAAGAGGTGATATGACGTTACGAAAAGCGCATCCGCAGGAAGCTGAAATACTCTGGAATATTCGCAATCAGGCGATTCGTCACGGCTGTAAAACCAGTTACGACGCGGACGTCATTGCGCGCTGGACGCCCGACGACATGCCGGAGCATTACCGGCAAATGGTCATTGAATACCCTTTTTACGTGGTGGAAGATGAAAAGGGCGACATTGCGGCAACTGGCTATCTTGATCTGGATACCCACTGTCTGGAGGCGATATTCACCTTGCCGGCGGCATCCGGAAAAGGCATGGCGACCCGGATTGTCGAGGCGCTCAAACAGGAGGCCCATAGCCGGGGGTTAACCCGCCTGACGCTCGATGCAACGCCTAACGCCCGGTCGTTTTACCAGAAGCTGGGGTTTGTCACGCTGAGCGAAAAGTATCATCACTCGCGCATGGCGGGCGCTGATTTACGCTGTTTTGAAATGGCGATCAACTTGTAATGTGAGGAACGCATGGCTGTCACGGTAAGACCTTTAAGCGCAGACGATTACGCCCAGTGGCGACCGCTATGGGACGGGTATACCCATTTTTATGATTGTTTTCTTGATGAATCGGTTACCGCATCGACATGGGAGAGGGCGCTCTCAGCGCATTCACCGATGTTCTGCCGCGTAGTAGAGAAAGACGAAAAGATCATTGGTTTCGCGATGTGCATTCTCCACGAAGGCACATGGTCAACGGCCCCCGTTTGCTACCTGGAAGATCTGTTTGTCGATGCCACCGAACGCGGTGCGGGGGCCGGGAAGGCGCTCATTGATGCCCTGATAGCCGAAGGCAAGCGCGAAGGGTGGTCGAAACTGTATTGGGTCACCCGGGAGAACAACCCGGCGCGTAAACTCTATGACAAATACGGCGAAGCTGACGATTACGTACGCTACCGCCTCTCGCTGTAAGCCTGAATCACCTGTGTTTGTATCACACTGTATCTGCGTACCGGATACATACACAGGATTGCAATAAACCCCCTTTCGCACATATCCGCTATACAAACGCGTGTTGTTATATCCCCGTCAACTGTTCTTAACCGGAGATACCAACATGTTCAGCAAACTCGCGTATTCAACCCTGGCGTTAACCGTTTCTCTTGGCACCGTCATGTCCTGTCAGGCCGAAGTCACCGGCAAAGATGTTGCCGCAGCCTTCGATCACCCTCAGCAAATTAACGCTGGCGATCTGAATATCGGCTATGTCGATATCGGACCAAAAGAGGGACAGCCGGTGATTCTGTTACACGGCTGGCCCTACGATATTCACAGCTATGTCGAAGTCGCACCCGCGCTGGCGGCAAAAGGCTACCGGGTCATTGTGCCTTCGCTGCGCGGCTACGGCACCACGCGCTTCCTGTCAGCAAGCACGCCGCGTAACGGCCAGCCTTCGGCCATGGCGAAAGATATCGTTAACCTGATGGATGCCCTCAACATTAAGCAGGCTGTTTTTGCGGGATACGACTGGGGCGCCCGTACGGCGGACATTGTCGCGGCGCTGTGGCCTGAACGCGTCAAATCCCTTGTTTCGGTAAGTGGCTATCTCATCAGCAGCCAGCAGATTGGTAAACAGCCGCTGCCGCCAAAAGCAGAGCAGCAGTGGTGGTATCAGTTCTATTTCGCAACAGAACGCGGTGCCGAAGGCTATGCCAAGAATACCCATGACTTCGCCCGTCTGATCTGGTCTCAGGCCTCACCAGACTGGAAGTTTTCCGATGCGACCTTTAACGCCAGCGCAAAATCCCTGGATAACCCCGATCACGTCGCGGTTACGCTCAGCAACTATCGCTGGCGTTTAGGCCTCGAAAAAGGCGAGCGTAAATACGACAGCTACGAACAAAAGCTGGCGACATTGCCAAATATCACCGTTCCGACAATCACCATCGAAGGCGGCAACAACGGGGCGCCACATCCTGCGCCGCAAGCCTATGCCGGTAAATTCACCGGTAAATATGAACACCGCACCTTTGGGGCCACCGTGGGGCACAACCCGCCGCAGGAAGATCCGCAGGATTTCGTCAAGGCGGTTATCGACGCGGATAAGCTGTGATATGTGCTATTTTCAATACGTTACCCCTCAGTCAGGAGATCCCGGTGGAGCATATTGATCATATCCTTGTCGTCGATGACGACAGGGATATTCGTGAATTGATTGTCGACTATCTCGTCAAGTCCGGCTATCGCGCCTCTGGCGCGGCGAACGGCAAAGAGATGCGGGCCGTGCTAGATAGACAGCATGTCGATCTGGTGGTGCTGGACGTGATGATGCCAGGCGATGACGGATTAACGCTCTGCCGGGGACTGCGCAGCGGTAAACATAAAGATCTGCCGATCCTGATGCTGACCGCGCGCAACGAAGAGACAGACCGGATCCTGGGGCTGGAAATGGGGGCCGATGACTATGTCGTGAAGCCCTTTGTTGCGCGCGAACTGCTGGCGCGTATCAAAGCCATTTTGCGCCGTTTTCGCACCATGCCACCCAATCTGCAGGTGACCGAGGCCGGGCGCCTGGTGATGTTCGGCGACTGGCAACTGGACACCGTTGCTCGTCACCTGATCGACAGCGAGGGGATGATTGTGGCACTCAGCGGGGCGGAATACCGTCTTCTGCGCGTGTTCCTTGACCATCCTCAGCGTGTGCTGAGCCGCGATCAGTTGCTTAACCTGACCCAGGGGCGAGATGCTGAACTCTTTGAGCGCTCGATTGACCTTCTGGTCAGCCGGGTTCGTCAGCGGCTGAATGAAGATGCCCGCACGCCGGCCTACATCAAGACCGTTCGCAGCGAAGGGTACGTTTTTACCATGCCGGTGATCATCAAAGAGGCCAATGAATGAGGCTCTGGCCACGCTCGTTACTGACGCGACTGCTGATCATCGTGATGCTGGGGCTCCTGCTGGCCAACGCGCTCAGCCTCACGCTGGTCATGCTTGAGCGAATGCGCAGCGCCCGCACGGTGATGCTCGGCAACCTGGAATATGACGTTTCCACCAGTGTGGCCATCCTCGACCGGCTTCCCGCAAAGGAGCGTCCAGCCTGGCTGGAACGACTGGCGCGGGGGAACTATCGCTACATTCTGGGAACCGGCGAACCGGGGCCTGCACCGCATGACAAACGCTCGCAGGATGCCATCCGCACCCTGACAGAGGCGCTGTCGGCAACCTGGCCACTGACGTTTACTGCCGTGCCGGGGCCGGTTTCCCATATTCAGGCCCACCTTACGCTGAGCGATGGTTCGCCGCTGACCATTGACCTTATCCCCCGAATGCCTCCGGTCGCCAGCTGGCTGCCTGTAGTGCTTGTGTTGCAGCTACTGCTTCTGGCGTTCTGCTCATGGATTGCCGTGCGTCAGGTTATTCGACCCTTTTCTCAGTTTACCCGGGCGGTGGATTCCCTCGACCCGGCAGCAAGCTCGCCAATGACCGAGGCAGGGCCAGTCGAGGTGCAACGGGCCGCGCACGCCTTTAATGCCATGCAGGCGCGTATCCAGTCTTACCTGCGCGAGCGTGCGCAGATCCTGGCCTCCGTATCGCACGACCTTCAGACCCCGATAACGCGCATGAAGTTACGCGTCGAAATGGCGGACCAGCCGGAACTGCGGGACAAGTTGCTCAACGACCTGGACAATATGACGCGCCTGGTGCGGGAAGGAATAGCGTATGCCCGGTCATCAGAATCTCTGGAAGAGACCTCGCTCAAGCTGGAGTTGAATGCCTGGATAAACAGCATCGCCAGCGATTACCAGGACATCGGGAAAAACGTGCAGCTTCAGGCAACCGATGCCCGTCTGCCCGTGGTCACGCGTCCGCAGGCGCTACGCCGGGTGATGACCAATCTGCTGGATAATGCGCTGAAATTTGGCGACTACGCCGTCATTACGATTCATTCAGATGCCCATCATGTTACGATCGCTATTCGCGATGGGGGGCCGGGGATACCGGACGCCGAACTGGAGGCGGTATTGCAGCCGTTTTATCGGGTGGAAACCTCACGAAACCGCGACACCGGGGGCACCGGATTAGGGCTGGCCATCGCCGCCCAGTTGACTGCGCAGTTAGGCGGGAAATTGCATCTGGCGAACCACGCCGAGGGTGGGCTGGACGTTTCGATTACGCTGCCGCGCGGGTAATTGTACGGTTTTGTATCGGACAGCCTTCATGATACGCGCACAGACAATTCGCGCTGATTTGCACACATACTGAACATATCAACACGGTGAAATAACCTCACTGCAGCTTCGCAGGGCATCTGTAATGTGAGGTCACTATGTTTCTGATAATCGCTTTTCTGGGCGGGATGATAAGCCTGCTCAGCCCATGCACACTCCCGGTTATTCCACTGCTGTTTGCCGGGTTCCAGGGGCAACGACGGCATATTCTGGCGTTGCTCGCGGGGATGATTGTAATGTTCACCCTCGTGGCACTGGTGGCTACCGCAGCCAGCAACTGGATCGCCCAGGCGACGATAGCAGGGCGCTGGGTCGCACTGGTTGTACTGGCAATAGCCGCGCTGGCACTCATTTTCCCGACATTCGCCCAGCGTATTGCCGGACCGGCCGTCAGCGCAGGTAATCTCCTCAACACACGCAGCGGGCAGACGCGCGGTACTCTCTCCGCGTTTCTGGCCGGGCTGGCCGTTGGGTTGCTCTGGTCGCCGTGCGCCGGACCGATTCTGGGTGCCATCTTCAGCCTGAATATTGCCGGTCACTCCGCCATTGCCACGGGGGCACTGCTGGCCGCTTACGGCAGCGGATGCGCGCTGATGCTGGGGCTGCTGGTTATCGGTGGTCGCGCGCTGATGGCACCCCTGCGTGCCAGATCGGCATTGATGGAAAGGTTACGCAAGGGGGCGGGCGTGGTGATGTTAGCGACCGTTGCGTTTAACGCCACCGGGATGACGTCCGTTCTGAAAGGCGCCAACGGGGTCGCAGACCGTCTGGAAAATTCGCTCCTGACGCTGGCCAAACCCGCAACGGCACCGGTGAAGCTTCAGCCGGTGGTGATGACCGAGCCAAGCAGCCAGTTACCCTCCTTAAGCGGCGGAACAGGATGGGTTAATGGTGACCCTGTCACGTCTGACTCTCTGCGGGGGAAGGTAGTATTGATTGATTTCTGGACGTGGGACTGCATCAACTGTCAGCATACGCTCCCGCACGTTCGCGACTGGGCCAAAAAGTACCAGGCGCAAGGTCTGGTGGTGATAGGTGTGCATACGCCGGAATACCCGTGGGAAAAACCGCTCGCCTCGGTACAAAAAGCGGTGACGAAATGGCAGCTCCCGTATCGGGTGGTCACGGATAATAACTATAAGATCTGGAACGCCTTCGGGAATCAGTACTGGCCCGCACACTACTATTTCGATGCCAAAGGGCAACTGCGCTACACCTCCTTTGGCGAGGGCAATTACGAACAGCAGGAAAAAGTCATTCAGCAGTTGCTGAAAGAGGCTCGCTCCTGAGCCGACTTACGGCTGACGTTGAGCAACGATAAACAAGCGTGGAAATGCCAGCAGTATCTGCCCGTTTTCCTGAAGCGGATACTGCTCTTCCAGCAGTTCATGGTAGCGTTTCAGGAACTGCTTCTGCTCGCTTTCATTCAACTCCTGTAACCACGGACGCAGCCCCGTGGCGCTGACCCAGTCAATAATCGCCTGATGCGACCCCATTTTATGGAAATAGGTCGTGCGCCAGATATCCACGTCGCAGCCTGCCTCCGTCAGAATATCGTAATACGCATGGACACCGGGCAGAGGTTCACGACCACGATCCGGATAACCTTGTTCAACAGCCACTTCACGCATCGAAACGTGTGTCGGTTCAAGCCAGTTATCCGGCATCTGGATCGCCAGCACGCCGTTTAGCTTCAGCAGCGAAACCAGATGCGGCAGGAGATCGTAATGGTCAGGGATCCACTGTAGCGAGGCATTCGCATAAATCAGGCCCAGCGGCTGGCCTGGCTTGTACTGCCGGATATCGGCCTCAACAAAGTGGCAATCGGGCAACGCCTGGCGCGCCTCTTCGAGCATCGCCGGTGAGTTATCAACACCAGTGATGTGGGCGGAAGGCCAGCGATGCTTCAACAGCGCGGTGCTGTTTCCCGGTCCGCAGCCTAAATCAACGATGGTGGACACCTCATCCAGTGGAATTCTGGCGAGCAGTTCAGCAGCAGGGCGCGTGCGTTCGGCACCGTATTGCAGATAAAGCGAAGGGTTCCAGTCGGCCATTTTTGCCTCTCCGTGTTGAATTCATCAGCAAGAATAGCACAGGCAGAGACCCGCACTGGGGCAGGTCTCAACCGACGCAGTGACTACAGAACGCCTTTCAGCGCGATATGGTAAAGCAGCATAATCGTTTTGCCGTCGACAATCCTGCCGGTATCAATACCGCGCAAGGCCTCATCCAGCGGCATTTCTAGCACGTCGATATCTTCTCCCTCTGACTTGATGCCGCCGCCTGCGCTGGCCCGATCCTGCGGGTGATACTCTGCGATATAAAAATAGAGTTTTTCCGTGACGGAGCCTGGGCTCATGTAGGCTTCAAAGACTTTCTCAACACGGGAGACACGATATCCGGTCTCTTCTTCCGCTTCCGCCTTGATGCGGCTTTCGGGATCCATGTTATCCAGCAGCCCGGCAGCGGCCTCGATAAGGTCGTCCTCATGGCCATTGATAAAGACCGGAAAGCGGAACTGGCGCGTCAGGATCACCGTTCTTTTATCACGGTTATAGAGCAGTATCGTGGCCCCGTTTCCCCGGTCATACACTTCGCGGCTTTGCCGCTGCCATTCACCGTCGCGTCGCTGCAGCTCAAAGGTGTACTTTTTGAGGATGTACCAGTTATCCGACAGGGTTTCATTTTCAATGATGCGCACATCTGCACGTTTCGATTGCACGTTTGCTGCTCCTTACGTAGAGTGATCGTCATAAACAGCATTATCATGCACATTCAAGATAAAGCGTGCAATATCAGGAATCCACAATGCTCACCAGTCAGCGAAAACAATTAATCCTCGAGAAGCTTGCCGCTGAAGGCCAGGTCCAGTCTAAAGCGCTCAGCGCACATTTCGCGGTGTCAGAAGACACCATTCGTCGTGATCTCCGCGAACTGGCGGCGGAAGGGCGTTTGCAGCGTGTCCATGGCGGTGCGCTGCCGGCCTCGTCGGCCACTGTGCCGTTTGCCGAGCGTAAATCGGTGAAGATGGACGCGAAAAAAAATGTGGCCCGCAAAGGCGCAAAGCTCATTTCCCCTGGGCAGGTGGTGATTGTCGACGGCGGCACCACCACATCGGAACTGATCGCGTATTTACCGGCGGATTTACGCATTACCGTGGTCACACACAGCCCGAGCATTGCCCTTGGGCTCGTCGAGCATCCTTCGATTGAAGTGATCCTGATCGGAGGACGTCTGTACAAACATTCCATCGTGACGGTAGGCGCAGCGGCCATTGAAGGCATCGACAATATCCATGCGGATCTGTTCTTCATGGGGGTTACCGGCATCCATCCTGAAGCCGGGCTTACCACCGGCGATTTCGAAGAGGCGTGCATCAAACGTGCATTTTCCGGCAGGGCCGCCGAGACAGTGGTCCTGGCATCGCCAGAAAAAATTAACACCGCGTCATCGTTTGTGATTGGCGAGCTATCGCTGGCCAATACGATTGTCGTGGAAGATGATACCGATCGCGCCTGGATTAGCGCGGTAAGGGAGAAGGGCGTCTCCGTGGTGACGACATCAGATCCAGAATAACCCTTGAACCTGCCTGTGATGAGCAGGCAGGTTCAGGCGCGTCCTCAGGCCTGAGGGATGCTTTCTAACGAGGTGTAAACGTTCAGCCCGAGCTTACGGGCAACCTCGATATCCATATCAGCTCCCTTAGACGCACCGGCAATACGATAAATCGCGTCGCATTTCCCAATGAGCCGGTGTGCAACGGGATAGAGCATCGCTTCACTGATTTCATCCCCAATGGACGTTGAACCCGCGGCCTTTGCCAGCGGTAGCGCAAGCCATTCACCAATCACCGGAACGTGGCCACGCTGGTATACGGCTAATGCTGCGTTTTCCAGACGGGCAAGGTTTTCATCCATTTTGGCCTGGTCGCCATCAGTCCCGCTGCGCCAGGGGCCCGCGATTAAAATCAACTGTTGTGTCATACATACCTCGTTGCGTGATGGTGCATGAATTTGCACGTTAATAATTGAAGTATCGGTTTTCAGCTCTGAAACGTATCTTAATAGGCACCATCGTGCAAATACAAGCAGTATCATGCATAATGGTGATGTTGCATAAGCGCGACGCTGGTCTATGCTCAACATGCAGAGACTCGCCATTCTCTGGGGCAATTGAAAAATAACAATAAGTTGCGTTTCAGGGGGTGGAAATGAATAAGGTCCTGCTCGCATTATTATCCTGCGTGCTCTCGGTCATCTCATTTACTGGCGTCGCCGCCGAGCCACGCCAGGAGCCTACTGAGCAGGAGCGGGCCCGAACCGTTTATATTTTTCATCAACCGATTGTGATGTTGCAGGCCAAATTTGGTCTCACGACGCCTGAAGAACGCGTGTTACGTATTCGCCATACCCTGCGCAATTTCACGCAGCAGGACGTACGTGAGCCGCTGAAAATTGTTCCCGTCACCCGTTACAACCAGCAGGGAAGGCTGATTGTCATGAACAATAAGCCTGTTTTATTGCTTACGCAGGCGGACCTGGATGAGGGGGACGATTTGACTCTCGACCAGGCCGCTCAGCGCGTGCTGGCGCGGATGGAGGCGCAACGTACGGCGCTTCGCGATCAATATGACACCGGCTGGCTGGCGCTCTCCGCCGGTAAAACGGTCGTCGGGCTGCTGGTTCTGTCTCTTTTCTGGTACGGGGCGTGGCGGTCGTGGCGCTGGGTTCGCAATGTCTGCCGTCGCCGCATTCTTGAAAACCGCAGCGTTATCCCGCAGAGCTGGCGTAAGTTTGTCGGCGCAATTGAGGCTCGTTTGTATGCTTTGCTGATGATTTTACTGGGCATTCTCGGATTGTATCTCTGGCTGAGCTGGGCGTTCAGCTTGTTCCCCTGGACACGCGTCTGGGGTGCATCGTTAGGCGACTGGACCATGCGCGTTCTGCGGGATATTGCGCTGTCGATTGTCTCAGCCATGCCGGGAATTATGATTGTCCTGATCATCTTTGTGATTACCGCCTTTATTCTGAAGCTCCTGAAGGTGTTGTTAAATCAGGTGGAAGCAGGGCGCCTGCAGCTGCCGGGCATTCATCCTGAAACCGTGGGAGCTACGCGTAAACTGATTTCTGTCGTGGTGTGGTTATTTGCCCTCTCTGCGGCCTATCCGTTTTTACCGGGAGCGAATTCGCTGGCGTTTAAAGGCATTAGCGTCTTCTTTGGCCTGATGCTTACCCTGGGTTCGGCAGGCGTGATGAACCATGCTATGAGCGGACTGGTACTGATCTACTCACGAGCGTTGAGGAAAGGAGACGTTATACGGGTGGCGGATAACGAAGGGCTGGTCACGGAGATAGGCATGCTGGCGACCAAGATCATCACCCGCGAGAATTATGTTGTGACCGTACCCAATGCGGTGGTGGTGAGCGGAAAAATCACCAATCTGAGCGTACAGAATCCTGACGGTGGCGTGAACCTGACGATTGGCGTGACGATTGGCTATGACACGCCGTGGCGACAGGTTCATGCCATGCTGGAGATGGCGGCGAGACGGTCGAAATGTGTTGATCCTTCGCAGCAGCCCCTGGTGCGTCAGCTGGGGCTGATGGACTGGTACATTGCCTATGAGCTGCAGGTAAAATTGCAGCCCGGACAGTCACTTGCCGAAGCCCGCAATGAGCTCCACAGTAACATTCAGGACGTCTTCAACGAGTTCAACGTGCAGATTATGTCGCCAAACTTCGTGATGCAGCCGGAAGGTGCGGTCGTCGTCGCGGAAGAAAACTGGTTCGCAGCACCGGCAAAGAAACCCGCACAAAAGCCATCATGAATCAGTCCGGTGCATGACAGACCGCCTCGATATTATGGCCGTCAGGCGGCCATCATCCTTTTGTGCAATCCTGTCCAATGCCGAAACGGACAAATGGCATATTCAAAACGTCAGGGTTCGAACTTCTGAAATACACCATTCCCGTACGGTTATCCATCGGCTTATATTTTTTCAGCATCTCCAGTTCGATACCGGTACTCATAAATGATTTGCCGTTTTTATCAAACAGGAAGAAACACATTTTATTGTCTTTGCCCGGCTCAATACTTTTATCAGACGCGTTATTCAATGTCACCTTGTAGCTAACCATGTACTGCGCTTCGCCAGTTGTGCTATCCCATTGACTTCCCTGGGATTGCTTTTCAGCAAAAAGAGTAATACCGCCCTGAGACGCTTTCTGAGCTGCCAGGGCAGTTCCGGCTGCAGAAACCGCTAAAGTAAGACATACTGCTTTAATTAAGTTACAACGCATTTTTGCTTCCTCCTGTTAAAATACAGAGCCGCTAAATGGCGGACCGTTTCCGCCCAACAAATGTCCAACGCAGGTAGTCATAAAGCCAGTTAAAGAGCATCGTGTATGGCAGAAAAAACAGTACCAGACCGATCTCGACAAAAAATGCCTCAGTGACTGTTAAATTCAGCATTACCATCGCGACAGGAATTAATGTAATGATAAGTCCTGTTTCAAAGCAGACAGCATGGATTGCACGCACGAGAAATGTTCGTTGAAACGCATATTTTTTCTGCAAGGCGTCAAAGAATTTATTAAACACAAAATTCCATGCCGTGGCGGCAAGTGCAGATATCACGGACAACGAACCCGACTGAAGCACCGACACGTTCATCAGCCACGCAAGTGACAGCGCAATGATGACATTGGCCGTCACTTCGAAAAGAACCGCATGCAAAACGCGTTCTTTAAAACTTTTATCCAGTTCAATTTCCATTTACTTAGTGCGGCTTTTTAAAAAAACTGAAGTATATCAGACGTGCTTCAACTTTCTTTAAACGTGAAGGTTAGAATGGCTGTCAGGCCCCGGTTATTCGGGGCCTTGCTCTATGTTCTGAGGAAAAGATGTAAAATCAACCCGATTACCGCACATGCGGCAATTACGTGTGTGACTCTATATTTGAACCGGAATAGTGCGATGGCGGCAGCAAAAGCAATGACCGCTGCTATCCAGTCCATTTTGCCGTCAAATCCCTGTGGCCAGAGCACGTGGTAGCCAAAAAAGAGTGCCAGATTCAGGATCACGCCAACCACCGCTGCGGTAATTGCCGTGAGTGGCGCGGTAAAATTAATATTGTTGTGCGTCGTTTCAATAAAAGGCCCACCGGCCAGGATAAACAGAAACGATGGCAGAAACGTAAACCAGGTCGCCAGCACGGCCGCTACAGCGCCTGCCAGGAAAAGCTGATCCGGTCCATACGCCATATTCACATAGCCACCAACAAATCCCACAAATGCCACAACCATGATAAGCGGCCCCGGCGTGGTTTCACCCAGTGCCAGACCATCAATCATCTGCGTTGGCGTGAGCCACTGATAATGACCAACCGCGCCCTGGTAGATATAAGGCAGTACCGCATAGGCACCCCCAAATGTCAGCAGCGCCGCCTTGGTAAAGAACCAGCCCATCTGGGTAAACGGGTGCATCCAGCCAAGGCTCAGATAGAGCATCGCCATTGGCGTTGCCCATAAAAAAACACCGGCAATGATAATCAGGGTCAAGCGTGACCATTTGAAAACCGTATGCGGAGCCGCTGGCGTATGGTCATCAATAATGGCAGCACCGTAGGATTTTCGGCTGGCGTCATGGGCGTTACCCTGACCAAAATGGTCGGGGTAAAGGCGCCCACCCACATAACCCATCATTGCGGCTGACAGGACAATAACGGGAAAAGGGACATTGAGGGCGAAAATGGCGACAAACGCGGCGGCAGCGATTGCCCACTGCGTGCGGTTACGCAGCGCCCGCGAACCGATACGGTGCGCAGCCTGCACAACAATCGCCGTAATTGCCGGTTTTATGCCGTAAAAGAGACCGGCCACGACAGACAAATGGCCATACGCCACGTAAATCCACGACAGGACAATAAGGATAAAAAGGGAAGGGAGCACAAACAGTGTCCCGGCAACCACGCCGCCCCAGGTGCGGTGCATCAGCCAGCCAATATAGGTCGCCAGTTGTTGCGCCTCCGGGCCCGGAAGCACCATGCAGTAATTCAGTGCATGCAAAAAGCGCTGTTCGGATATCCAGCGTCGGTTTTCAACCAGCTCCTGATGCATTATCGAAATCTGCCCGGCCGGCCCGCCAAAGCTGATGAATCCCAGCTTCAGCCAGAATAAAAAGGCTTCACGGAAACTGACATGCGGAGGTGGAACGCCCGGTTCGTCGTCGACCGGAGGCAGATTGCTGTTCATGAGTTTCTGAACCTGTTTTTGAATTCTGCTGAGAGAAGGATCCGCTAAGCATATGCCATATTTATGAAAGATGAGTGATGATGGCTACGTCAGCAAACTGAGATAAGAGATTCTAAAGACAGCGGCCGTGTTAACGGTATTTCTTTTTAATTTTCCATGCCTTATAGGAAAGAAACGGCGGCTGAAAAAAAACAAATGATGAACAAAGCGATCAACATCGCAACGCCCGTGGATACTACATTTTCTCTGGACGCGATGATAAGAACTATGAGGTAAACAGCAGCAAGCAATATGGTCAATAACAACGCTGCGTTAAAACGTCTGGACAAGTCAGATATCACCATATCCAGAGAAAGGGCATCTTTTGTTATGTACTTACGCAACTTCTGAAGCTCCGAGGATGTAAATCCAGATGCCAGCAGCTTTGCTTCGGTTATCGACATGTTTTCTCCATCAGCGCTGTACTCTGTGTAATCAAGACTATCAACCAGGTAGCTCAGTGGGTAGCGTTATGTACAAACTCGTAAATGATTTTACAACAGCTATCAGTAGCCAAGGGAACACAATGACGGCCACGGAATGCTGGATTCGCCCTGAATCAACCTTGGTGCGCATAATGTATATTATGTTAAATCGCATGCTGTGGTAAATAAGTTCATAAGACACTCCCACTAACTGATAAATCAATACGTTAGGATTTCTGATCTCCCTCTCGTTTCTTGCATTAGTTCATGCTGTGATCCATTGCATTTCTTTTTTGATTAACACCTAAATATCACCTGCATCCGGGATGACTCTCCCAAAGCATTATCACTTTTGGCTTCGCGTTTACACACCCGTTTACAGCTTTGCCGGGAGAATTATCGAACGCTTACATCAAACAAATTTTCGCAACATAGTCACAGCAGCCAAGGATTTCAGAGTTTGTCTGGGGCAATGGTGCTCAGCCTGTATGGAATAATCCCCCCCCCTCTTCTGCCCAAAAGCAGATACTGGAAAGACCGTCCTGAAAAACCAGACGGCAGACGGGCTGTATTACGCAGTCAGGTACTTGAGCTACATGGTATCAGCCACGGTTCAGCCGGAGCAAGAAGCATCGCCACAATGGCAACCCGGAGAGGCTACCAGATGGGACGCTGGCTTGCTGGCAGGCTCATGAAAGAGCTGGTGCTGGTCAGCTGTCAGCAACCGACTCACCGGTATAAACGTGGTGGTCATGAACATGTTGCTATCCCTGACTACCCTGAACGGCAGTTCGCCGTGACCGGGCCAAATCAGGTGTGGTGCGGTGATGTGACCTATATCTGGACGGGTACGCTTACAGCGAAGCTTCTAGCCTTCTCCTTCGGGATTGTCGAGCTCTCCCTGCATATCGCCGTAACGGCTGCGTTTGCGGATGATCCTGTGGCTCAGAAAGATAAAACCGTCATTGACATGGGTGATTCTGGTATACTCAACAAATAGAATTTCCAATATACTTACGTGACCAATCTGACACCAAAAAATCAAGAGTCGTGTTGTTTGTTGTTTCATTTAAAGCAAAGAGATCACCTTCCGATTTATATTTACTATAATTACTTAGCAATCTATTGACATGTGTATTTGTGATATCTGTAAAATTTCTTTGGTTTATAGCAGCAATGTTATTTAAAATTCCGTCAATGAGTTCAATATTCATGCTTTGAGTTAAAGTCACCCCTGCATTATTGTTATTTATGATAGACTTAATGTTGCTTAAGTCTTTTTCATATAGATGCAACGAGTCAGTGAAATGACGTTGGGTCCCAACTTTTATATCTATTCTAGATGCCATGTAATAATGCAAAACTTGAAAAACAAAAAAGTTATATGGAACCCCCCAGTATATGTCATTTGATCTGTTTATTACAGTAAGGTCTAACTCCCCATTTCTTATTTTTAACATTACCGATGTGTTACATGGAATATCTTTTGATTTTGTATTTATCAAATCGCTCGGGGAGTACATACTCAAGACACATCGACGTGACTGAGGGTTGGTTTTTAATTCTTCAATCGCAAAATCGATCTGGTCAAATCCATATTGTTGTCGAAGTCTGTATCCATAAGCCCCATTAAGTGTTTTTCCATCATCTGAAAAATCACCATATGTCTTGATATAGTAATCAAGATATGCAAGATCATTAAAACCGCCGATCACCCAAGCCGCTTCTGCGATAGCAAAAAAAGGATTTAGCGCTCTTCTATTTAGAGTTATTAAATTCAACTTATCAGAAGGAAGTTGAAATACAGCTGGTCCAAGATCGTAAAC
>NZ_LNII01000028.1:0-29421 GCF_001463365.1 Enterobacter sp. 50793107
CATATACATTAACCGATGTTATTAAAAATAATAATTGCATTTACGATATTGATAACACGAAGAAAATTAACCGGAAAAAAACAGAAGAAAGGAAATTTTGAATTAAATAGTTTGATTTAAGTCAACGGATTCCTCGCAGTGGTATTTAAAATCCCTCCTCCATACTGCTTGCCCCGGGTGTTAGCGGGCAGCACGTACGTCAGGTCGGATGCCTGTCTTCATTTTCCCTCAGGAGAAAGGGGTTTAACCGGGCATCTATGAACACTATTGCTTTCCTGAAACAGAATAAAGACCGCTGGTGGGCGCTGCCGCTTATTTTACCGGTGGTGTTGCTGCCCGTGCTGAGCGCGGCCAATACCCTGACGCAACTGGGCGACGGCATAGTGGCACTCTATTATCTGCCGCTCTTTTTCCTGCTCACCTTAATGCTGTTTTTCGGCGTTGGGGCTATTCCCGGAATAGTGCTGTCGCTGTTTATTCGCTATTACCCGCAAGTTGGGCTGTTTGAAACCGTTGCCGGGATCTTCCATTTTATTATTCCCTTAGTGCTGAGTTGGGGCGGTTATCGCGTCTTTGCCCCCAGACGCAATATGACGGCTTACGGCGATATACGGCTGATGGCGCAGCGCATTTTCTGGCAGGTGTTATGTCCGGCAACGCTGTTTCTGGTGCTGTTTCAGTTTGCGGTTTATCTGGGCGTGTATGAGAGTCGCCAGAGCCTGGCGGGGCTGAACCCGCTTAATATTCACACGCTGATCAACTATCAGGCGCTGCTGGTCAGCGGCTTAACGGGCGTACCGCTGAGTTACCTGATAATCCGGCTGATTCGCCATCCGCGTTATTTCAGGGCATTGATTTCACAGAGCCGCGCGCAGATCGATAAAAAGGTGACGCTCATCGAGTTTCTGGTCTGGTTGATCATACTGGGCGGGCTGCTGCTGTTGCTGCTGATACCAATGAATGAGAACAGCTCTATCTTCACCACTAACTACACGCTGTCGCTCCTGATGCCGGTGATGCTCTGGGGCGCGATGCGCTTTGGTTACAGGCTGGCATTCCTCATCTGGACGCCGATCCTGCTGGTCTCTATTCACTATTATTACCGTTATATCCCTGTGAATCAGGGCTACGACATTCAACTGGCGATCACCTCTTCCAGCTACCTGGTCTTCTCGTTTGTGGTGGTCTATATGTCGATGCTGTCGACCCGCCAGCGTGCCGTGAATAAGCGCTCCCGCAGGCTGGCGCTCCTCGACCCGGTTGTCCATATGCCTAACCTGCGGGCGTTGTTACGCGATCTGGCCCGGAACCCGTGGTCGGCGCTCTGTTTACTGCGTATTCCTGAACTGGAAGTGCTGGGCCGAAATTATGGCGTATTGCTGCGAATTTTATACAAACAGCAGCTGGCACAGTGGGTTAATGACACACTCCAGCCCAATGAAGGGGTGTATCACCTTACCGGGTATGATCTGGCAGTGCGACTCAACGCGGAATCGCACCAGCAGCGAATCGAAACGCTGGATGAGCATATCAAACAGTTCCGTTTTATCTGGGATGGCATGCCGCTACAGCCGCAGGTGGGCATGAGTTACTGCTATGTGCGCTCACCCGTGAACCATCTCTATCTGGTGCTGGGGGAGCTCGGAGTCATTGCCGATCTGTCGCTCTCAACCAACCACCCGGAAAACCTTCAGCAGCGTGGTGCTGTCCATCTGCAGCGCAGCCTGAAGGATAAAATCGCGATGATGAGCCGCCTGCAAAAGGCACTCGACAACAACGAATTCACCCTGCTGGCGCAGCCCGTTCGCGGCCTGCGTGGCGATCGCTATCATGAAGTGCTGCTGCGGATGCCGGATGCGGACGGCGCGTTACTTACTCCCGATCGGTTCCTGCCCGTCGCTCAGGAGTTTGGCCTGTCGTCGCGGGTCGATTTGTGGGTGCTGGAGCGCACGCTGCGTTTCCTGGCCGAACACCGTGACAGGCTGCCCGGCCAGCGCTTTGCCATTAATCTTGCGCCCTCAACCGTTTGTCGGGTGCAGTTCCCGCTGGAGGTGAGCCGTCTGCTGAATAAATACGCCGTGGAGGCGTGGCAGTTGATCTTCGAGGTGACCGAGTGCAGTACCTTCGGCAGCGCGGAGCAGGCGATGCATACCCTCCGGCAGCTACAAAAAATGGGCGTACGCATTGCGATAGATGATTTTGGTACCGGCTATGCAAGCTATGCGCGGCTGAAAAGCGTGGACGCAGACATCCTCAAGATTGACGGCAGCTTTATTCGCAATATCGTCAGCAACAGCCTGGATTACCAGATTGTGGCCTCTATTTGCCATTTAGCGCGAATGAAAAAGATGCTGGTGGTTGCGGAATATGTGGAGACTGAAGAGATACGTAGCGCGGTTAACGCGCTCGGTATCGACTATGTGCAGGGCTATCTGATAGGTCGGCCGGAGGCGCTTGAGTCACTGCTGGAGGCAGAGGCGTCCGTAGCGGACGCCTGAGCCGTTACGCCGCGACGTCGGCGCTCTCTTCTTCGATTTTGAGCATCCAGCCGGTGACCGCTTCCCAGTACTGCTGCTCTTTTTCCAGATCCAGCAGAACCAGCGCATTCTGGCTAAACCAGTCGTGCGGGAAGCTCAGCGTCCAGTGATGGTCATCCGTTTTGAGTTTCAGCGTGGGCGGCGTGGTGGTGGCCTGACGCTGGTTATTCAGCAGCACGCCCAGACGCAGCAATTGAATCATCGGCAGGAACTGCTTTTTCTTGAACAGCGTGAAGCGCGGCAGATCGTCGAGCTTAATGGCTTTGCGATGATAGCGCACCAGCGTCGCCATCATGGTTTGCTGCTCCTGGTTGAAGCCCGGCAAATCGCTGTTTTGCAGAATGTAGGCGGAATGACGGTGCATGCCGCTGTGGTTGATGTTCAGGCCCACTTCGTGCAGCATCGCGGCCCATTTCAGCAGGGCGGCAAGCTGCGGATGGGCAAGCTTCGGATTCTGCTCCTGCCACTGATCGTACATCTGTACGGTCGTTTCCAGCACCCGCTTCGCCTGTTCGCGGTCGATGTTGTACTGGTTTGCCAGGCTTTGCGCGGTGCGGCTGCGAATATCCTGATGGCGGAAGCGGCCTTCCATCTCATACAGCACGCCTTCACGCAGCGCGCCGTCAGAGAGACGCAGCTCCTTAATGGCCAGCGCATCGAATACGCCGCACAGGATAGCCAGCCCCGGTACAAACACCGCTTTACGCTCGTCGGAAAGACCCGGCAGGCTTAACGCGTCGAAACTTTTATGTTTCAGCACCTCTTCGGTCAGCAACGTCAGGCGTTCGGGGGTGATAAAACCGTCTTTTTCACCCATCGCCAGCAGCACTTCATGGGCCGCTTTGATGGTGCCCGAGGCCCCCAGCGCGACGTTCCAGCCCTGGATACGGTACTGCCAGGCCAGATTTTCCAGCTTCTGAACGGCGGCCATGCGCGCCCGCTGGAAGTTTTCCCGCGAAATCGCACCGCCCGGGAAATACATCTGCGCAAAGCTGACGCAGCCCATACGGCGGCTTTCCACCAGACGCGGTTCAAAGTCTTCACCAATGACCAGCTCTGTGGAGCCGCCGCCGATATCAATCACCAGCTTGCGGCCTTTTTCCGGCTGCGTGTGCTCAACGCCCATAAAAATCAGACGCGCCTCTTCGTTACCGGAGATGATCTCAATGGGGTAGGGGATCACTTTTTCCGCACGCTTGAGGAATTCAGGGGCATTCAGCGCCTGGCGCAGGGTATGCGTTCCCACAATGCAGACACTGGAGGGTGAGAAGCCCTGCAGGCGTTCGGCAAACAGCGACAGGCAGTTCAGGCCGCGCTCCATCGCCTCTTCGCTGAGCATGCTGCGTTCATCAAGACCATCTGCCAGGTGTACGCGCTGCTTCAGACGACCGATGATCTGCAGCGCGCCATCCACCTCACGGGCGATGACCATGTGGAAACTGTTAGAACCAAGGTCGACCGCGGCGAATTCCTGTGGTCGTGGGGTCTTATCATTTATCGGCATAGGTTAATCGGGTTGCTCGAGTGATTTGATATAGTCGTAAATCGCCAGTTGCGACCGCACTTTGCGGCGGTTGCCGCGCGGTACATAGCGGTTACTGAGTTCTTTGTCGATATAGCGCGCTTTCACCGTGTCGCTAAACAGAATCTCGATAATGTCGAGAATACGCTGTTTCAGGCGCGGATCCAGCAGCGGCGCTGCGACTTCAATTCGATAATCAATATTGCGCGTCATCCAGTCTGCCGAAGAGAGATAGACCTGTTTATCTCCCGCATTATCGAAAATATAGACCCGATCGTGCTCCAGGTAGCGGTCGACAATGCTGATGACGCGAATATTATCGCTGATGCCTTCCAGTTCCGGGATGAGGGAGCACATGCCGCGGATCAGCAGGTTAACCGGAACGCCGGAGCTGGACGCCGCATAGAGTCTGTCCACGAGACCTTTGTCGACCAGATTGTTGAGCTTCAGCGTGATGCCGGACGACAAGCCTTTCTGGGCGTTGGCAATTTCTTTGTCGATCATATCGTACAGCAGGCGGCGCGAGTTCTGCGGTGACACCAGCAGATAATCGAAGCTCACCGGGCGGTACGGGTTCTCAATAAAGTTGAACACCCGGCGCACCTCGTTGGTGATGCGCGCGTCGGCGGTCAGCAGCGAGTAGTCGGTATAAATTCGTGCGGTTTTCTCGTTAAAGTTCCCGGTACCGATGTGGGCATAGCGCACCACGTCGTCACCCTCTTTACGGGAAATAAGGAACAGCTTGGCGTGAATTTTCAGCCCCGGGGCGGAGAAGATAACGTGCACACCCGCTTCCGTCAGACGGCGCGCCCAGTGGATATTGGCCTCTTCGTCGAAACGTGCCTGCAGCTCAACCACCACGGTCACTTTTTTGCCGTTGTGCGCGGCGTGGATCATCGCGTCGATGATGCGGGAGTCTTTCGCCACGCGGTAAATATTGATTTTGATTGCCAGCACGCTCGGGTCAAAGGAGGCCTGACGCAGCAGCTCCAGCACGTGTTCAAACGTGTGATACGGATAGTAGAGCAGGACGTCGCGTTCACGGATGGCATCGAAACCGTTACGGAACTTATCGAACCAGAGATGACGCAGGCGCGGCAGCGGTTTATTCACCAGATTGGCTTTGCCGACGTTCGGGAAGCCAATAAAGTCTTTAAAGTTATGGTAACGACCGCCCGGTACGATGGAGTCATAGCGCGAGATAGTCAGCTTGTCGCGCAGCATTTCCACCATCGCGTCTGGCATATCACGCTGATAGACAAAGCGCACCGGTTCGGCCGTCAGACGCTGCTTGAGGCTGGAGGACATCAGCTCCATCAGGCTGGCTTCCATCTCGTGCACCAGGTCATATTCGGCGTCACGGGTCATCTTCATCGAGTAGGCGTTTAACGCGTCGTAATCGAAGAAGCCTTTGAAGATATCGTCCAGACAGTAGCGCAGGATGTTATCCAGCAGGATCATCGGTTTGCGTCTGCGCGGGGTTTCCGGCGGCAGGTTCACAAAACGTGGCACCTTGTCGGACGGGATCTCCAGCAGCGCGTAACGGATGGATTCACCGCGAATAATTTCCACCGCCAGGTAGGTGTAGTCATCTTTCAGGAACTGCACCAGATCGGTTTCGCGGTTGATCAGAATAGGGGTGATGTGCTGGCGCAGATACTGTTTAAAGTAGTGGCGCAGCCAGTTTTGTTGGTTAACGGAGAGCTGACGTTCGTTGATCAGGAAGATTTGATTGCGCGCCATCTCCAGCAGCAACTCGTTATAGAGGCCGTCAAATTCCTGATCGGCTTTCAACACGCGGGACTGAATTTTGCCTAACAGATGGCGAGAGTGAGAGTTTAAGCCCTGCTCTTCGCTGATGATGATCCGCCGTTTCAGCTCGGCAAAGCGAACCTTGTAGAACTCATCAAGGTTGTTGGAATAAATGCCCAAAAAACGCATGCGCTCAATAAGCGGGTTGCTTTTGTCCGCCGCTTCCTGGAGTACGCGTTCGTTGAATGCTAACCAGCTTAGCTCTTTCTCGATATATAACTTTTCCTGACCCATTACAGCTCACACTCCAGTTCAATCACAGGACGTGGTAAATCCGTCTCGTCCTTATTATGGCGAGCATTTCCACGATATGTCCAACAGTGCCAGAAAAGTATGACAGTTATTTTTTTGTTGGAGATTTTAGAAGGTTGGAGAAGGGAATATCGGGTAATGCGCTTTGTTGGTCGGGTACGCGCTGCTGCGCCACCCGACAGAACAGACTACTCTTCGGCCGCGTAACCCTGCGGGGGCAGTTTCACGCCATCCAGCCAGGCAGCACCGTCGCGCATCGCCAGACGCCCGTCGACAAACCAGCTGACCACCAGCGGATAAATGGCATGTTCCTGGCTCTGCACCCGTTCGGTGATGTCGTCTTCGGTGTCGCCGTCAAAGACCGGGACTTTCGCCTGCAGGATCACTGGTCCGCCGTCCAGCTCATCGGTCACGAAATGCACCGAGGTCCCGTGCTCTTCATCGCCGTTTTCCAGCACCTGACGATGGGTGTGCAGGCCGGGATATTTCGGCAGAAGCGAAGGGTGGATATTCAGCAGACGCCCGGCGTAGTGCCCGACAAACGCCGGGCTCAGGATGCGCATATACCCCGCCAGCACCACAACGTCCGGCGCGTAGGCATCAATCTCCTGAACCAGTTCGCGGTCAAACGCTTCACGGCCGGCGAACTGACTGGCCTCCAGCGCGTGCGCGGGAATGTTTGCTTCCCGGGCGCGCTCAAGGCCGAACGCGTCGGCCTTGTTGCTGAATACTGCCCGAATGGTGCCATTGATTTTCTTCTGTTTGCAGGCGTCAATGATGGCCTGCAAATTGCTTCCGTTGCCGGAAATGAGCACCACGATGTTTTTCATTCAATGACCACACGCTGTTCGGAATCGGAAGCTTTGATAATACCGATTTTCCACGCGTTTTCACCTTTGTCCGTCAGCAGCTTAACGGCTTTATCCGCTTCGCTCGCTGGCAGGGCGATCACCATACCTACGCCACAGTTAAAGGTGCGGTACATTTCGTGTGAACTCACGTTGCCCGCGGTTTGCAGCCAGTTAAAGACCGCTGGCCACTGCCAGGACGATTCGTCGATTACCGCCTGGGTGTTGTCCGGCAGTACGCGCGGAATGTTTTCCCAGAAGCCGCCACCGGTCAGGTGGGCAATGGCGTGAACGTCAACGTTCTCAATCAGCTCCAGCACGTTTTTCACGTAGATGCGGGTCGGTGCCAGCAGATGGTCAGCCAGAGGTTTACCTTCAAGTTCGGTGGTTTGTGGGTCGCAACCGCTTACTTCGAGGATTTTACGCACCAGCGAGTAGCCGTTAGAGTGCGGGCCGCTGGAGGCCAGCGCAATCAGCACATCACCATCAGCCACTTTACTGCCGTCGATAATTTCTGATTTTTCTACCACACCCACGCAGAAGCCTGCGACGTCATAATCTTCGCCGTGATACATGCCAGGCATTTCTGCGGTTTCACCGCCAACCAGCGCGCAGCCAGACTGCAGACAGCCTTCGGCAATACCGTTGATCACGCTGGCTGCGGTATCCACATCCAGTTTGCCTGTCGCGTAGTAGTCGAGGAAGAACAGCGGCTCAGCGCCTTGTACCACCAGGTCGTTTACACACATCGCGACCAGATCGATACCGATCGTGTCGTGACGTTTTAAATCCATTGCCAGGCGCAGTTTTGTGCCTACACCGTCAGTACCCGAGACCAGAACAGGTTCACGATATTTTTGCGGCAGCGCGCACAGTGCGCCGAAGCCACCCAGACCACCCATCACTTCCGGGCGGCGGGTTTTTTTCACCACACCTTTGATTCGGTCAACCAGCGCATTACCTGCGTCAATATCAACACCGGCATCTTTGTAGCTGAGAGAAGTTTTGTTGGTCACGGCTCAAGTCCCCACGCGATTGCATAGCTAGTAAGAAAAATCGGCGCAATTCTAACAGTCCAGGCAAACGTTTGCGAGCCTATTCTCGGCGCGAGGATCTTTTTTTCTGCTCCACCCCCGGTGGCGCGCAAACTTGACTCCGTTCACGAAAATGAAACCGGTTTCGGCGATCTGCTTGCATGCGGTTTAGGGAATGAACATCATGAAATGAAACCGGTTTCAGTTTCATTTAGGAGGAATGAAGGCCATGAACATCGCCGCATTTGATATCGGTGGCACCGCGTTAAAAACGGGCATTGCGACAGCGCAGGGAGAGCTACTGCAAACGGATAAGACCGCCATCAGGAACAGCGACGGTGACGCCATTCTTGCGCAGATGCTGAACTGGGTAACGGCCCATCCCGGGCTTAAGGGGATCGCCATCAGCGCGCCGGGGTATGTTAATCCGCATACCGGTTTTATTGAGATGGGCGGGGCCATTCGCCGCTTCGACCAGTTCGAAATGAAAGGCTGGCTTGAGGCGAAAACGGGTTTACCGGTTACCGTCGAGAATGACGCTAACTGCGTGCTGCTGGCGGAGCGCTGGCAGGGCAAGGCGAAGGATATCGATAACTTTCTGGTACTGACCATCGGCACCGGGATCGGCGGGGCGATTTTCTGCAACGGCAGGCTGGTTCACGGGGCGCGTTTTCGCGCCGGAGAGTTCGGCTACATGCTCACGGAAAGGGCAGACTCAAGACGTGTTGCCCGCCACTCCATGAATGAAAACTGTACGTTACGCACGCTTCGCAAGCGCTATGCCGACTTTCACAGTCTGACGCTTGAGAGCGTCACCGGCGAGGCCATTTTTGATGGCTATGACGCAGGCGACACCGTATGCCGCCGCCTGGTGGATGATTTTCTTAACGGCATTGCGACAGGGCTCTACAACCTGGCGAATGTGTTCGACCCGCAGAGCATCTTCATTGGCGGCGGTATCGCGGAGCGGCCCGGGTTTATGGATCTGCTTCGCACCCATCTTGCGTGGTTTGGCATCGCGGATATCGCCGATGTCGTCAGCCACGGCAACCGGGCCGGTCTTGTCGGCGCGGTTTACCACTTCAGACAGCAGTATCCGTCAGCAATCAGCAACATCGAATGAGGGAAAGAGTATGTCAGGATTTAAAGAAGGTTTTCTGTGGGGCGGCGCGGTGGCCGCGCACCAGCTGGAAGGTGGCTGGAAAGAGGGCGGTAAAGGCGTAAGCGTCGCCGATGTTATGACCGCTGGCGCCCACGGCGTGCCGCGTGAAATCACCGACGGCGTGCTGCCAGGAAAAAATTACCCGAACCACGAAGCCATCGATTTTTACCATCGCTATAAAGAAGACATCAAACTCTTTGCGGAGATGGGGTTCAAATGCTTCCGTACCTCCATTGCCTGGACGCGTATTTTCCCGAAAGGGGATGAGCTGGAGCCGAACGAAGCGGGCCTTCAATTCTACGATGACCTGTTCGATGAGTGCCTCAAATACGGCATCGAACCGGTTATCACCCTGTCGCATTTTGAGATGCCGTATCATCTGGTCACCGAGTACGGCGGCTGGCGCAACCGTAAGCTGATCGACTTCTTTGTCCGCTTCGCAAAAGCGGTCTTCCAGCGCTATCAGCATAAGGTGAAGTACTGGATGACCTTTAACGAGATCAACAACCAGGCTAACTTCCACGAAGATTTTGCGCCGTTTACCAACTCCGGACTGAAGTATGCGCCGGGCGAAGACCGTGAGCCGGTGATGTTCCAGGCCGCGCACTATGAGCTGGTGGCCAGCGCGCTGGCGGTAAAAGCCGGGCGCGAGATTAATCCTTCCCTGCAGATCGGCTGCATGATTGCCATGTGCCCCATTTATCCGCTGACCTGTGCGCCTGACGATATCATGATGGCGATGAACGCAATGCATCGTCGCTACTGGTTCACCGACGTTCACGTGCGCGGCAGGTATCCGCAGCATCTGCTTAACTACTTTGCGCGTCGTGGTTTCACGCTGGACATTACCGAAGAAGACAAAGCGGCGCTGATGCAGGGCTGCGTGGATTACATCGGCTTTAGCTATTACATGTCCTTCGCCACCAAAGCGACGGCGGATAACCCGGAACTGGATTACGATGAAAGCAAGAGCCTGGTCTCCAACCCGTACGTGCAGAAATCTGACTGGGGTTGGCAGATTGACCCGGTTGGCCTGCGCTACTCCCTGAACTGGTTCTGGGATCACTACCAGCTGCCGCTGTTCATCGTTGAGAACGGCTTCGGCGCGATTGACGTGCAGGAGAGCGACGGCACGGTGAACGACCAGTACCGCATTGATTATCTCTCGGCGCACATCCGCGAGATGAAAAAAGCGGTGGTGGAAGATGGCGTGGATCTGATGGGCTACACCCCGTGGGGCTGTATCGATCTCGTTTCTGCCGGCACCGGCGAGATGAAGAAACGCTACGGGTTTATCTTTGTTGATAAAGACAACGAAGGGAACGGCACGCTGAACCGCAGCAAGAAAAAGTCGTTTGACTGGTATAAGCAGGTGATTGCGAGCAACGGCGACAACCTGTAATTGTCGGGTGGCGCTTACGCTTACCCGACCTACACTACACGTAGGCCCGCGTAAGCGCAGCGCCATCGGGCAGAACCCCGCACCCAAGCCGGAGTCTCGCCTCCGGTTTTTTTGTCTCTAAATCACTTTGCTTGATATACGTCAAGCAAGATGGGTATGGCCTAATCCGAAAAAAGCGGTATAATCCCGCGATTTTTTTGCGGACGCCACCTCAGAGGAGAAAGAGAATGAAGATTGTGGAAGTGAAACACCCACTCGTTAAACACAAGTTGGGCCTGATGCGTGAGCATGACATCAGCACGAAGCGTTTTCGCGAACTGGCATCTGAAGTCGGCAGCCTGCTGACCTACGAAGCGACCTCTGACCTCGAAACGGAAAAAGTGACCATCGAAGGCTGGAACGGCCCGGTGCAGGTTGAGCAGATCAAAGGTAAGAAAATTACCGTGGTGCCAATCCTGCGTGCTGGTCTTGGCATGATGGAAGGCGTGCTGGAGCACGTACCGAGCGCGCGTATCAGCGTGGTGGGGATCTACCGTAATGAAGAAACCCTGGAGCCGGTTCCGTACTTCCAGAAGCTGGTGTCTAACATCGACGAGCGTATGGCGCTGGTGGTTGACCCGATGCTGGCGACCGGCGGCTCAATGATTGCCACCATCGACCTGCTGAAAAAAGCAGGCTGCAGCAGCATCAAAGTGCTGGTGCTGGTTGCGGCACCGGAAGGGATCGCGGCGCTGGAAAAAGCACACCCGGATGTGGAGCTGTACACCGCGTCTGTCGACCAGGGGCTCAACGAGCACGGGTACATCATCCCGGGGCTGGGCGATGCCGGCGATAAGATCTTTGGTACGAAATAATCGAATAACGATAAATAAGCCGACTTTGAAAGTCGGCTTTTTTTTGAATAAAACACACATAACTAACCATCTCAGAGGAAAACACTATGACGCGCCGTGCTATCGGGGTGAGTGAAAGACCGCCGCTTTTACAGACTATCCCGCTTAGTTTGCAGCACCTGTTCGCTATGTTTGGCGCAACCGTGCTGGTGCCAATCCTGTTTCACATTAACCCGGCTACCGTGCTGTTGTTCAATGGTATCGGGACGCTGCTGTACCTCTTTATCTGTAAAGGCAAAATCCCGGCGTATCTGGGGTCGAGCTTTGCCTTTATCTCGCCGGTGTTGCTGCTGCTGCCCCTGGGGTATGAAGTGGCGCTGGGCGGCTTTATCATGTGCGGTGTGTTGTTCTGCCTGGTCTCTTTCATTGTGAAGAAGGCCGGTACCGGCTGGCTGGATGTGATGTTCCCACCGGCGGCGATGGGGGCCATCGTTGCCGTCATCGGTCTGGAGCTGGCAGGCGTGGCGGCGAATATGGCTGGCCTGCTGCCTGCTGATGGGCAGTCGCCGGACTCCAAAACCATCATCATCTCACTGGTGACGCTGGGCGTGACGGTATTTGGCTCCGTGCTGTTCCGCGGTTTTATGGCGATTATCCCGATCCTGATCGGCGTGCTGGCGGGTTATGCACTCTCCTTCGTGATGGGTGTTGTCGATACCACGCCAATTGCTCAGGCGCACTGGTTTGCCCTGCCAACCTTCTATACGCCACGCTTTGAATGGTTTGCTATCTTCACTATTCTGCCTGCCGCGCTGGTGGTTATTGCTGAACACGTTGGCCACCTTGTGGTGACGGCGAACATCGTTAAACGTGACCTGATCCGCGACCCGGGTCTGCACCGTTCGATGTTTGCAAACGGCTTCTCGACGATCATCTCCGGTTTCTTTGGCTCCACGCCAAACACCACCTACGGTGAGAACATCGGCGTCATGGCGATCACCCGCGTTTACAGCACCTGGGTTATCGGCGGCGCGGCAATCATCGCAATCCTGCTCTCCTGCGTGGGTAAACTGGCGGCAGCGATCCAGATCATCCCGGTTCCGGTGATGGGCGGCGTGTCTTTGCTGCTGTACGGCGTAATTGGCGCATCTGGTATTCGCGTGCTGATTGAGTCCAAAGTGGACTACAGCAAAGCGCAGAACCTGATCCTGACTTCCGTTATCCTGATCATCGGCGTGAGCGGCGCGAAGGTACACATCGGCGCGGCCGAGCTGAAAGGCATGGCGCTGGCGACCATCGTTGGTGTGGGCCTGAGCCTGATTTTCAAGCTGATTTCCGTGATCCGCCCTGAAGAGGTGGTGCTGGACGCCGACGAAAGCGAAAAAGCGTCACACTGATCGTAAAACCGGGTGGACGATCCGCCCGGTTCTCTCCTGGCAGGTTCCGTGCTAAACTCCGTTCCGATTTTATGTAAGATCTGGTTGAGGTACTTCTGAACGGACCGGCACAGCTCTCTCTGCCACTCTATCTCCCTGACGACGAAACTTTCGCGAGTTTCTGGCCGGGTGATAACCCCTCTTTACTGGCTGCACTGCAGAATGTGCTGCGCCAGGATCACAGCGGATACATCTATATCTGGTCACGCGAAGGCGCGGGACGCAGTCACCTGTTGCATGCCGCCTGTGCTGAGCTTTCAGCGCGGGGGGATGCGGTAGGCTATGTACCGCTGGATAAACGTACCTGGTTTGTGCCTGACGTGCTGGAGGGAATGGAACATCTCTCCCTGGTCTGCATCGATAATATCGAATGCGTGGCGGGGGATGAGCCGTGGGAAATGGCGATCTTTAACCTCTATAACCGTATCCTGGAGTCGGGTAAAACCCGGCTGCTGATCACCGGCGATCGTCCGCCGCGCCAGCTGAATCTGGGGCTGCCGGATCTGGCCTCCCGACTCGACTGGGGGCAAATCTACAAACTGCAACCGCTGTCAGATGAAGACAAACTCCAGGCGCTTCAGCTGCGCGCCAGACTGCGCGGATTTGAACTGCCGGAAGACGTAGGGCGCTTCCTGCTCAAGCGTCTGGACAGGGAAATGCGCACGCTGTTTGACACGCTCGATCAGCTCGATCGCGCCTCCATTACCGCCCAGCGCAAGCTCACCATTCCGTTTGTGAAAGATATTCTGAAGCTTTGAGTTTTTTGCCCGGTGGCGCTGCGCTTACCGGGCCTACGGGATCGAGTAGGCCGGGGAAGGCGCAGCCGCCACCCGGCTAGAGGTCTCCCATCAGGTGCTCAACCAGCAGCGGAATCGGCCTCCCTGAGGCCACGCTTCTGCCACCCTCACGCCACAACGCCGTACCGCTGCGCCCACGGGATTGTCGGCGGGCAGAAGTGATGCAGCAGCCACGCCGCCGAGGCACTGATCGCCGCATTGTTGGGCGGTGTATTGCACAGATCGGCGATGGCGCTGTCGGTCTGCTTTTTCAGCCGCGCATCCAGCGGCAGGGACCACACTTCATCTCCGCTCTGTTTTCCTGCCTGCGTCAGCGCCTGGCGCAGTGGCTCGTCCTGGGTCATCAACCCGCTCAGCTCATATCCCAGCGCTTTGACCACCGCACCCGTCAGCGTTGCCATATCGATAATGTAGCGCGCCTGCGGATGGCGCTGGCTGGCCCAGGCGATAGCGTCTGCCAGCACCAGTCGGCCTTCGGCATCGGTATTGTTGATTTCAACCGTGGTGCCGTTGCAGGCTCTGGCTACCGTGCCAGGCTGCATGGCGTCCGGGCCGATGGCGTTTTCTGCCAGCGCCAGCACGCCCATGAGGCGCACGGGGAGCGCCAGCTCTGCAACGGTCAGCATCAGCCCCAGCACGTTCGCTGTCCCGCACATGTCATATTTCATGGTGTACATGCCCGCGCCATCCTTGAGCCACAGGCCGCCGGTATCGAAGGTAATGCCTTTACCAACATAGCAGCGCACCGGGCCGTCAGAAACACCGTCATAGTGAATAGCCAGCAGTCGTGGCGGGCAGGAGGCGCCTTTGCCAACGGCGTGAAGCAGCCCCAGACCCTGCTCAACGATCTGCTTTTCATCCAGCACTTCACAGCGCAGGGCAGGGAAGGCCGCGCACAGCGTCTGCGCCTCCTGCACCATAAACTGCGGCGTGCAGCGGTCGGAGGGGATATCGGCCAGACGGCGTGCGGCGACCATTCCACGGCTAATGGCGAGCTGCTGGCGGAAGATAACGTCCAGCCGCGCCTGCTGTTCTGGCAGGCAGAGGGCGGTAACGTGCTCAACGCGCAAAGTGACATCGTCCGCTTTCTTCAGCTGCAGATCGCTAAGCCTGTGCGACTGATTAAAAAGAAAACGCAGGACCTGTTGCAGCACAACGTCGTCAATGTGGGTGACATCCAGGACCACGTCGGTGCTGACGGGCGTGGCCAGCAGCGGACGGAGTGCCGTAAGCAATCCTTCGGTAAGGCTATCCTGCCAGAGAGCATCCGGCACCAGCGTGATGCGCGCAAAAGGCGCACAGCCAAAACGGGTGTCGGCAACGGCATCTTGCCCGCGCATTTCCGCAATCAGTGGCGTGTCCGGTAACAGCGTAGACGAGCTGCGGGCGATGAGGTGGCCGTGTGGCTTTACGTCAGAAAGGGCGGTGATCAGCTGATACGTCATCATCATTACTCCTCAATCGGTGCGCGGATCCGTGCGGCATAGGCCTGCATCCATTCATCATCCACCGCCTGATAGTGCGTTTTTTCCCGCAGGCGTTCGGCGCGAAACACGGTCAGCGGCTGGCGTGCCGTCGCCACCACAAAGGAGAACGTTTTAATGTTGGTGGCGGCGCCAAATTCACCTTTGTTATTCATGCATACCACGGAGAGGTCGCCCGCGCGGCCAAAGCGCGACATCAGCTTGTCTTCCAGCTCGAACACCACGGAATCTGCCGCCTGCTGCGGAGACATCCCCTGCGCCATGCGGCGAACAATTTCGTAGCTGGTGCAGCCTTTCATCAGATCTTCGCCCACGCCCGTGGCGGTGGCGGCACCGGTTTCACTGTCGCAGTAGAAGCCGGAGCCGATGATCGGCGAATCGCCAAGTCGGCCGCGCTTTTTCATAAACAGGCCGCTGGTGGAGGTCGCCACGCTCATGGATCCCTGTTTGTCGAGACCGATAATCCCGACCGTGTCATGGCCATCGTAGGGGCTTAAGCCTTTATCCAGCGTCTCCCGGCAGCGCTTGCGGTAGTGCTGCATGGCCCGGTCGGTGAGCATCGTTTTGTCGGCAAAACCCTGGCTCAATGCCCACTCGCGTGCGCCCTGGCCGACCAGCAGGCTGTTATAGCGCTGGCGGCTTAACGCCTGCGCCACGCGTACCGGGTTGGCGATATCCACCAGATTTCCCACGGCGCCAAACGCCAGCGTGTCGCCGTCCATGTAGGCGGCGTCCAGTTCCACCTCGCCATTTTCGGTTGGTAGCCCGCCGTAGCCGACCGATTTATAGAACGGGAAGTCCTCGACGGCGGCAACGGCATCCACGACCGCGGCAGCCACCGGTTTTCCTGCTGCCAGCGCAGAGGCCGACTCGGTGACGCCTTCAAGCGCCATTCGCCAGGTGGCGATAATTCCCCACATGCTTTACTCCTGTTTTGCAAGGGTGGTGTCGGTTTGCGTCACGGTGGCAATCTCCGCGGCGCGGTATTGTTTATCCACGATACGCATGAATGGCAGATACAGCATGGCGCCAATCAGCAGGTTGATAAGCTGCATGATGCTGCCGCTGAGATGCCCGGTGACGATAAAACCGCTGATAACAGGCGGCAGCGTCCAGGGGATAAATACCCCGGTGGTGACGGCGACCGCACCAATTTTCATTGCTACGTACTGCACGGTGACCAGCACCAGCGGCACCAGATTGAACGGAATGAGCATGATCGGGTTCATGATCACCGGCAGGCCGAACAGAATCGGTTCGTTGATGTTAAACACCGAGGCCCCCGCGCCCAGGCGGGCCACTTCGCGCATGTTTTTACTGCGGGCGAAAATCAGCATCGCAATCACCAGCGACAGCGTGGCCCCAGCGCCGCCCATCCAGATCATGTCAAAAAACTGTTCGGTGATAATGTGCGGTGGGGTAGCGCCGGCCTGAATGGCGGCGATGTTATCGGTCTGGTTCTCCATCCACAGCGGGCGAATAATGCCGTTGATCATCGAACCGGAGTTAATGCCCACTGACCACAGAATGGTGATGCTGAAGACCGTCATCAGCGCGCCAAAATAGGAAGTGCCGTAGTGGCGAACCGGGGTTGCCACCACCTCGTAAATAAACTGGTGGATGGTGTTGTAATGGGTGTTTTCAAAGCCGATACGGATCATCAGTACCAGAATCATCACCAGCAGGGCAGGGATCAGCGCCGCGAACGACTCCTGCACCGCAGGCGGCACGCCATCCGGCATTCTGATAACCAGTTTTTTGCGCTTCAGCCAGCAGAACAGCTCCGTCCAAAGCAGAGAGCCAATCATCGCCACGAATAGCCCTTTACTGCCAATCCACTCTACCGGCATGACGGTGATGCCACCCTGTTCCGCCACTTTGATAAAAGGGGTCAGGATCAGAAAGGCGACCAGCGCCAGAATGCCGCAGGAGATACGGTCTTCGCCATAGTGTTCAGCCAGGCGATAGGCGACCAGGAAGCTGATAAACAGCGACATGGTCGAGAACACCGCGTTGAACGGGATTTCGATAATCGCGCTCCAGCTTTCCCCAAACGCCTGAGACATAAACTGCTGATAGGTTTGATTGGGAAAGGAGGAGATCACCAGCAGGATGGAGCCGACGATGATAAACGGCATGAATGAAACGTAGGCACCGCGAATGGCACCAAGATGACGCTGCTGGGCCGTTTTGGCCGCCAGCGGCATCAGTTTTGCTTCAAGAAATCCCAGAACATTGTTCATTGTGAACTCCGTACAAGATTGAGAGGTGTTGTTTATGTTATCTCTGGGGATTATCAGTGAAGCGCGGCGTGCGAAAGGTGAAATCGGTCACAAAGCAATCGCTGGTGTATTATAAATCTCATAAGATTAGTTCTGGAGTTTGTTGCGATGGAAATCAAACTGCACGCCAATGCGACCACGACGCCGCGCATCCGTCGTTATCTTCAACAGTCGGATAAGAGCGACAGAGAGCTGGCCGTCGAGCTGGGCATTTCGGTCACCACCGTCAGACGCTGGCGCAATCGCGACCAGGTGTCGGATAACCATACGACGCCTAAAGTGATACACAAAGCGATGAGACAAGAGCAGGTTGCGCTGGTGAATGCCCTGCGTGACATCCTGGGCGCGCCGTTGGATGACCTGCTGCTTATGGTCAACGACGTCCTGGGCATCGCTGTTTCCCGCGCCACCCTGAACCGCTATCTCAAACCGGCCGCTGCAAAGCAAAAAGGGGCCCCCTTGCAGGGGAAAAAGGCGCTGAAAGCGGGTATTACGCCCCATACGCTGGAACTGCACCATTTGCCTTTGTCGCTGCATATGGACGACGGCGGGGAGCAGCATCTGCTTTGGGCGCGAGAGCCGGTGAGCGGCTGGTGCTATGCCCGGCTTTATGCGGGACTGTCGCCTCAACGACTGAATACCTGGACGCAGGAGGTGCTGGCGGCGTGTCCGGCTGCTATACAATCTATTGAGACTTTTGGTTTTGAGGCGACGCTGGCTGTTAACGACATTGCGGTTAAGGCACATCAACGTACCTGCAGTGCACTTCAGGTGATGGTGCCCTTACGCGATATTATTCCGCGCGTAAATGTGGAACCGGCGGGGGCGCTATTGATGACCTTGTGCGAGTTTTACAACCGGGGTAAAGCGCAGAAAAAGCTGGGGGAAAGTACGCCGCAGGCCTTTCTGGAAGGGCTGCGGCGCGAGGTTTAAAGAATGTCGAGCACATCTTCCGGCGGACGCCCGATGCGCGCCTTGCCGTTTGCCACCACAATTGGGCGTTCAATGAGCTTCGGATTGTCAACCATCGCCTGCACGAGCTCAGCTTCAGTGAGACGCGGGTCGTCCAGGTTAAGTGACTTATAGAGATCCTCTTTCTGGCGCATCAACTCACGTGCACTGCCCATGCCCAGCATATGAAGGAGCTGGCGGATCGTCTGCGCGTCAGGCGGTGTCTCCAGATACAGCACTACTTCAGGCTCTACGCCGTTGGATTTCAGCAGGCTGAGGGTGTCGCGGCTCTTGGAGCAGCGAGGGTTATGGTAGATTTTTACCGCGTCAGTCATATTTTCTTCCTTTTTACATCTTTTCGTACGGCTTGAAGCGCTGCTGTAGCGCGCGCAGCTGATCGATACGCGCATCGTAACGGGCCTGTTGCAGGCTGCCAAGTTTGACCTGCGAACTGGCGCTGCTGAGCATCGAAATGGCCTGATCCAGACGCCCCACCAGGGCAAACCCTTCGGCACGTGCCGCCAGCTCCTGATCGCGGTTGCCCAGCTGGGCTTCTGCCTGAGCGAGCAGATCCCAGCCGTTTTGATCGTCTTTATTGTCGAAGGTGTAGCGGTTCAGAATGGTGGCCGCTTCACCCGGCTGGCCGCCCTGCAGATAAGCGTTCGCCAGGTTAAGCTGCAGCACCGGGTTGGTCCGCACCTCTTTGGCACCTTTCAGGCGGTTAATCGCATCGGCAGGTCTCTTCTGCCCCAGATCGATATCCGTGGAGAGGTCGAGATACCACGGGTTATTCGGGTCGGCGGCCAGCAACGGTTGCAGCGTTTTTCGCGCTTCGTCGTATTTGCTGGCTTCCATCGCCTGCAGGGCACGACCGTATTGCGCCGCGTTCTTCTCGCGCACGTTGCCTTTTGCCAGGGCATCCAGCAGGTCGCTGGTGAGCTGGTTGCGCCCGGAATTGTACATGCCCAGCGTTCTCACTTTCGCCATGTAGAAATCCTGTGAGGATTGCACCACCACCGGACGCATCTGATTAGCACGGTTACGCGCATCGGACAGACGGCTTTCCGGTAACGGGTGGGTGAGCAGAATTTCGGGTGGACGTGACGAGTAGCGTGCCTGATCGAGCAGTTTTTCCAGGAAGCTGGGCATGGCCTGTGGGTCAAAGCCCGAGCGCTGCAACACCTGGATGCCAATGCGGTCCGCTTCCTGTTCGTTTTGCTGGGTGAAACTGATCATCCCCTGGCGCGTGCCTGCCAGCGTGCCGGTTAATGCGGCCATCCCGGCCTGCGGACTGGCCATCGCCAGCAAAATAGAGCCCAGCGCACCCACCCAGGTCAGGGGCGCGTTGCGTTTCTGGTCTTCCATCGCACGGGCCAGATGGCGCTGGGTCACGTGGGAAATTTCGTGCGCCATGACCGACGCCAGCTGGCTTTCGTTATCGGAATAACGGAATAACGCCGAATGCAGCACCACGTTACCGCCAAAAAAGGCGAAGGCGTTGATTTCGTCGTTATTGATTAAATAGAAGTGGAAGGGGGTTTTTACCGAGTTGGCGTGCGCGACCAGGCGCATCCCCAGACCATTAATGTACTGCACCAGCAATGGGTCATTGATCAGCGGAGCACTGCCGCGCAGCTGGCGAACATAGTAATCACCCATCTGCATCTCCTGACCAATGGAGAGCGTGCTTCCTGCTGTGGTGCCCATGTCCGGCAATGAATCGGACGAATCAGCGAAAGCTGGCAACACCTGACCGACCGTTACGGCGGCAATCAGTGTCGCAACCACTGTTTTTTTCAACTGCCTGAACATAACCACTGTCCTGTATTTTGGATGTGCTAATTTGACCGATGAACCCGCATATCGTTCATCTCCACTGCCCTGCGAGTGTAGCCGTGTTGTGGCATGAAGAAAATCCCATTCATCAGGCTTTTGCGGATTGTGACAGCGATACAAAAAGCGAAAGTCTTTTTTGTGACAGTTAGATACAATTCACCTTCTGACTCCCGTCATTCGATTCAGGGAAGGGTTGTATGCTCGAAATGTTAATGCAGTGGTACCGGCGCCGGTTTAGCGACCCGGAAGCCATTGCTTTGCTGGTTATTCTGGTTGCCGGGTTCGGTATTCTGTTCTTCTTCAGCGGCCTTCTGGCACCACTGCTGGTGGCCATTGTGCTGGCCTATCTGCTGGAGTGGCCAACCGCGCGGCTGGAGAATATCGGCTGCTTCCGACGCTGGGCGACCAGCATCGTGCTGGTGCTGTTTGTTGGCATTCTGCTGTTGATGGCGTTTGTGGTCATGCCCGTCGCCTGGCAGCAGGGGATCAACCTGATCCGCGATATGCCCGGCATGTTAAATAAGCTTTCTGATTTTGCCGCCACGCTGCCGCGTCGTTATCCGGCGCTGATGGACGCGGGGATCATCGATGCGATGGCCGAAAACATGCGCGCCCGCATCATGACCATGGGCGATTCGGTGGTGAAATACTCCCTGGCGTCGCTGGTTGGGCTCCTTACGCTCGCCGTCTACCTGGTGCTGGTGCCGTTGATGGTGTTCTTCCTGGTGAAGGACAAAGACCAGATGCTCAACGCCGTGCGGCGTATTCTGCCGCGTAATCGCGGGCTGGCCGGGCAGGTGTGGGAAGAGATGAATCAGCAGATCACCAACTACATTCGCGGCAAGGTGCTGGAGATGATTGTGGTTGGGGTCGCGACGTGGATTGGCTTCCTGATCTTCGGACTTAACTACTCGCTGCTGCTGGCGGTGCTGGTGGGGCTGTCGGTCCTTATTCCGTATATTGGCGCTTTTGTGGTCACCATTCCGGTTGTTGGGGTCGCGCTGTTCCAGTTTGGCCTGGGCACCGAGTTCTGGAGTTGCTTCGCGGTGTACCTGATTATTCAGGCCCTGGATGGCAACCTGCTGGTGCCAGTGCTGTTCTCAGAAGCAGTGAATCTGCATCCGCTGGTGATTATCTTATCGGTGGTGATTTTCGGCGGGCTGTGGGGATTCTGGGGCGTGTTCTTTGCCATTCCGCTGGCGACGCTGATTAAAGCCGTCGTCCATGCATGGCCGGATGTGCCAGCGGTGGAGGAGAAGTAGTTTTTGTGCGGCCTGATGCCCTTCTCTCACGGGGGAGAGGGGGAAAACACTAAAAACGGCAACCAGGTTGCCGTTTTGCATTTATCTTGTAGGTCGGGTAAGGCGAAGCCGCCACCCGACACTCACTTTCAGGCACTTTGTTTCAGCCAGTTCAGCACCACGTCGTGGTGGTTGCTGGTTTTGAAGTCGTCAAAGACATGTTCCACTTTACCGTCAGCGTCAATCAGGAAGCTGATGCGGTGAATGCCGTCATAGGTTTTGCCCATAAACGTCTTCTCGCCCCAGACGCCGAACTGCTCACAGACCTGATGATCTTCGTCGGAAAGCAGCGTGAAGTTCAGCAGCTCTTTTTCAGCAAATCGTGACAGCTTTTCTGGCTTATCGGTGCTGATGCCCAGCACTTCCACGCCGGCTTTTTTCAACTCGTCCATGTTGTCGCGTAAGCCGCAGGCCTGCACGGTGCAGCCCGGGGTCATGGCTTTCGGGTAGAAATAGACCAGAACACGCTGTCCCTGGAAGTCGGTCAAATTTACTTGCTCACCATCCTGATCCGGTAAGCTAAATTTCGGTGCGATGTCACCGGCTTTCAGTGGGTTCATTACTCAACTCCATCCTGTTCATGCTGCGAATAATTTACGACGCTTATACTGCCTTGCGCGTGTAATTCTGTACAGAGGGCTTTGAACGCTTGCTCGATATTTGACGCATCCTGTGATGCAGGGCTGTGGGCGGTGATTTGAATAAAGAGGGTAGGAACGGCACTCTCATCAGCCGGTTGTGTGCGGGAAACCAGCTCGGCAATGTTCATCTGATGGCTGTCAAACAGCGCGGTAAAACGCTCGATCAGATGAGGGGAATCAGGAACTTCAACCTGTACCCAGACGGTGGCAGGCATGGCCGGACGCGGACGCGCATTGGTGCGTTTCATCACGATCAGCAAATCCAGCTCTGCGCCTTTCAGCGGCAGGGTAGATTCGATAAGCGTGATGGCGTTCCATGTCCCGGACAGCAGCATAATAAACGTGAACTCTTCGCCCAGCATCGCCAGACGGCTGTCCTCGATATTACAGCCGCAGCTGCTCACGTGGCGGGTAATGGTGTTCACGATACCCGGCCTGTCAGCACCCAGCGCAGTGATAACCAGGTAATGTTGTGATGAGGTTGTCAAACCTGTTCTTCCTTTGCTTGGTTAAGTCTTCCTAAGGAAAGCATAAAAAAAACATGCATACAACCGCCTGAGGGCCTCAGGTCGCTTGCTTTTATTACAGTTCCAAACGTACCATTGAGGCTCTTGTTCGCACAGAGGATGGCTCATGTTCACGGGAAGTATTGTCGCGCTTGTAACACCGATGGATGAAAAAGGTAATGTCTGCCGGTCAAGCATGAAGAAGCTGATTGATTACCATGTCGCCAATGGAACCTCGGCGATCGTTTCGGTAGGGACTACCGGTGAATCTGCAACGCTGAGCCACGAAGAGCACGGCGATGTGGTGATGTTGACCCTCGAACTGGCTGACGGACGTATTCCGGTCATCGCGGGAACGGGCGCGAATGCAACCGCAGAAGCGATTAGCCTGACCCAACGTTTTAACGACAGCGGCGTTGTTGGCTGTCTGACGGTCACCCCTTACTACAACCGTCCTACTCAGGAAGGTTTGTTCCAGCATTTCAAAGCCATCGCTGAACATACTGACTTGCCACAAATTCTGTATAATGTGCCGTCCCGTACTGGCTGCGATATGCTGCCGGAAACCGTTGGTCGTCTCTCGAAAGTAAAAAATATTATCGGGATTAAAGAGGCGACAGGGAACTTAAGCCGCGTTCATCAGATCAAAGAGCTGGTTTCAGACGACTTTATCCTGTTGAGCGGTGACGATGCGACCGCGCTGGACTTCATGCAGCTCGGTGGTCATGGCGTGATCTCCGTAACGTCGAACGTTGCGGCCCGCGATATGGCGGAAATGTGCAAGCTGGCGGCGGCAGGTCACTTTGATGAAGCCCGTCTCATTAATAAACGTCTGATGCCGTTGCACAATAAATTATTTGTCGAACCCAATCCGATCCCGGTGAAATGGGCATGTAAGGAGTTGGGACTTGTAGCAACCGATACGCTGCGTCTGCCAATGACACCGATTACCGACCACGGTCGTGAAATCGTCACTGCAGCGCTGAAGCATGCCGGTTTGCTGTAAAGTTTAGGGAGATTTGATGGCTTATTCAGTACAGAAGTCGCGCCTGGCGAAGGTTGCGAGTGTTTCGCTTGTTATGCTGCTCGCTGCCTGTAGTTCAGACTCGCGCTACAAGCGCCAGGTGAGCGGTGATGAATCCTATCTGGATGCGACCCCGCTTGCTGAACTTCATGCACCGGCTGGCATGATCCTGCCGATTCAGAACGGCGATTATAATATCCCCGTGACCAACGGCAGCGGCCCGGTGGGCAAAGCGCTTGATATTCGTCCGCCAGCACAGCCTCTGGCGCTGGTGAGCGGGGCGCGCACCCAGTTTACCGGTGATACCGCGTCTCTGATGGTGGAAAGCGCACGTGGCAGCACGCTGTGGCCACAGGTGGTGAGCGTCATTCAGTCGAAGAACTACACGATTGACAAGCGCGATGACGCCAGCCAGACGTTAACCACCGACTGGATCGAGTGGAACCGTCTGGATGAAGACCAGCAGTACCGTGGTCGTTATCAAGTCTCCGTTAAACCGCAGGGCTATCAGCAGGCGGTTACCGTTAAGCTGTTGAACCTGGAGCAGGCGGGCAAACCGGTGGCGGATGCTGCCTCTATGCAGCGTTACAGCACTGAAATGCTGAACGTGATTGCGGCGGGTCTGGATAAGAACGCCACAGACGCGGCTAACGCCTCACAGAACCGCAACGGCATGACGTTTGATGTCCAGAGCGGCGCGGATGATACCGGCCTGCCAATGCTGGTTGTTCGTGCGCCATTCAACCAGACCTGGCAGCGCCTGCCAGCGACGCTGGAGAAAGTGGGCATGAAGGTGACCGACAGCACGCGTTCAACCGGTAGCATAACCGCAACGTATAAGCCGCTGTCCGACAGCGCATGGCAGGAGCTGGGCGCACGCGATCCACAGCTCGCTTCCGGCGACTACAAGATTCAGGTAGGCGACCTTGATAACCGCAGTAGCCTGCAGTTTATCGATCCGAAAGGTCACACGCTGACCCAGTCGCAGAACGATGCGCTGGTCGCGGTCTTCCAGGCTGCATTCAGCAAATAAATACGAGGGCTGGTGAATCCAGCCCTTTTTATTTTCGTGCTACGCAAACGTGTGCGTGGCATAATATGCCCAGTTTTGAACACAAATCATCACACCAGGAGTAATCAAGATGCAGAAGCAAGCTGAGTTGTATCGTGGCAAAGCGAAGACCGTATACAGCACGGAAAACCCGGATCTGTTGGTGCTCGAGTTCCGCAATGATACGTCAGCAGGGGATGGCGCACGCATTGAGCAGTTCGATCGTAAAGGCATGGTGAACAACAAGTTCAACCACTTCATTATGACCAAACTGGCCGAAGCGGGTATCCCGACTCAGATGGAAGCGTTGCTGTCCAATACGGAATGTCTGGTGAAAAAACTGGATATGGTTCCGGTTGAATGCGTCATTCGTAACCGTGCCGCGGGCTCCCTGGTGAAGCGTCTGGGCATTGAGGAAGGCATCGAGCTGAATCCACCGCTGTTCGATCTGTTCCTGAAAAACGACGCCATGCACGATCCGATGGTCAATGACTCCTACTGCGAAACCTTCGGCTGGGTGAACAAAGAGAACCTGGCGCGCATGAAAGAGCTGACCTACAAAGCCAACGACGTGCTGAAAAAACTGTTTGATGATGCTGGCCTGATCCTCGTCGACTTCAAGCTGGAGTTCGGTCTGTTCAAAGGCGAAGTGGTACTTGGCGACGAGTTCTCACCGGACGGCAGCCGTCTGTGGGACAAAGAAACGCTGGATAAAATGGATAAAGACCGTTTCCGTCAGAGCCTGGGTGGCCTGATTGAAGCGTACGAAGCAGTGGCTCACCGTTTAGGCGTTAAGCTCGACTAACTCCCTCATCGCCAAAGGATGTTCATATCCTTTGGCGTCTTACCTTTGTTTCCTATGGTAATCTTGCCGTTAACCGCCTACGATCATAGCTATTATTAATGGAATAGTTCGAGGTAGTTATGCGCTGGCAAGGGCGTCGTGAAAGTGACAATGTAGAAGACAGACGTGGTGATAGCGGTGGCGGCCCTTCCATGGGTGGCCCCGGTTTCCGTTTACCCAGTGGAAAAGGCGGAATCATTCTGCTGATTGTGGTGCTGGTTGCGGGTTACTACGGGGTCGATCTCACCGGGTTAATGACCGGTCAGCCGCTGCAGCAACAGCAGCAATCTCAGCGCTCCATCAACCCAAATGAAGATGAAGCGGCCAAATTTACCTCCGTTATTCTCGCGACCACTGAAGACACATGGAGCCAGCAGTTTGAGAAAATGGGGCGCAGCTACCAGCAGCCGAAGCTGGTGATGTACCGTGGTGCGACCCGCACCGGCTGCGGCACCGGACAGTCGGTGATGGGGCCGTTCTACTGTCCGGCAGACAGCACCGTCTATATCGATCTCTCTTTTTATGATGACATGAAACGCAAACTCGGTGCCGACGGTGATTTTGCTCAGGGCTACGTGATTGCGCATGAAGTGGGGCATCACGTGCAAAAATTGCTGGGCATTGAGCCTAAGGTTCGTCAGCTTCAGCAAAACGCCTCGCAGGCGGAGGTCAATCGCCTTTCCGTGCGTATGGAGCTGCAGGCGGACTGCTTCGCGGGCGTCTGGGGTAACAGCATGCAGAAGCAGGGCGTGCTGGAATCTGGCGACCTGGAAGAGGCGTTAAATGCCGCAGAAGCCATTGGTGACGACCGTCTCCAGCAGCAGAGCCAGGGCCGGGTTGTGCCGGACAGCTTCACTCACGGGACGTCAGAACAACGTTACACCTGGTTTAAACGCGGTTTTGACAGCGGTGACCCGGCGCAGTGCAATACCTTCGGTAAAGCCATGTAATGGTGGCGTTTGACCAACTGATTAGCCAGCTTGATCGCACCGGCCAGCGTCGGCTGGTGGTGCTCAGCGGTGATGCGCAGTGGTCCCTGGCGCAGGCCGGGGCGCTGCGTGATACGCTTTCCGGGGATTGGGTGTGGCTGGATGAAAACCCTTCCCGGGAGATAAGCGGGCTGCTGGGGCGCGAGTTCCGGCATGCTGTTTTTGATGCCCGCGTCGGGTTTGATGTCTCAGCCTTTGCCGCCCTGAGCGGAACGCTGCGTGCCGGGAGCCTGCTGGTGCTGTTGGCCCCCCCGCTTGCGGTGTGGGCAGACACGCCCGACAGTGATTCCCTGCGCTGGAGCGACAGCGCGGAACCCATTCCCACGCCGAATTTCATTCGCCACTTTTGTCAGACGATTACCCGCGACCCCGATGCAATCGTCTGGCAGCAAAACCAGCCGTTAAGCCTTCATCCGTTTCCTGATGCCCCTGACTGGCAACCCGCTAACGGTGCACCCCAGCGCGAGCAGGCGGAGATCCTGCACGCACTTCGTGCAATGCCGAAAGGCGTTGCGGCTGTTACCGCCCCGCGCGGGCGGGGAAAATCGGCGCTTGCCGGCATGCTGCTGAACAGCATTGAGGGCAGAGCAGTTGTCACCGCACCGGCAAAGGGAGCAACGGAGGTCATCGCACGGTTTGCGGGTGAACATTTTCACTTTATGGCACCGGATGCGCTGCTGGCCTCCTCACACCATGCCGACTGGCTGATTGTCGATGAGGCGGCGGCCATACCCGGCCCTGTGCTGGAGAAGCTGGTTGCGCGCTTTCCACGGGTACTGTTAACCACGACGGTACAAGGGTATGAAGGAACCGGAAGAGGGTTTTTGCTTAAATTCTGCGCGCAGTTCAGCGCCCTGCAGCGTTATACCTTATCCACCCCCATTCGCTGGGCTGCGGGATGTCCGCTTGAGCGGGTAGTCGCCAGCGCACTGCTGTTTGACGACACGCTCATCGACCAGCAGCCGAAAGGAGAGGTGCAACTGACCTCTCTGGCCCCCGACGCATGGGAGCACACGCCTGCACTCGCCGCGAGTGTCTACGAGCTGCTTTGTGCGGCCCATTACCGTACCTCGCCGCTGGATCTGCGCCGTATGATGGACGCCCCCGGTCAGCACGTTGCCGTCGCGCAAACGGACCCGGTCATTGCGGGCGCGCTGTGGCTGGTAGACGAAGGCGGGTTAAGCCCGGTGCTAAGTCGCGCAGTATGGGCGGGTTTTCGTCGACCTCGCGGCAACCTTGTCGCGCAGTCTCTGGCCGCGCATGGCGGCACGCCTCTGGCAGCAACGCTGAAAGGTCGACGGATCACGCGCATCGCTGTTCACCCTCACCGGCAACGGGAAGGGATCGGCCGGGCGCTCATCCGCGAGGCCTGCGGGGAGGATTATCTCTCGGTGAGCTTTGGCTTTACCGACGCGCTGTGGCATTTCTGGCAGCAGTGCGGCTTTGTGCTGGTACGGATAGGCAGCCACCGCGAAGCCAGCAGCGGCTGCTATACCGCAATGGCATTATTGCCGCAAAGTGAGGCGGGGCATCGACTGTGTGAACAGGCCCGGCTGCGCCTGCATCGCGATGCGCGTGTCTTATCATTGTGGAATGGCGAAAAGATCCCGGTGGCAGATGAGTGGGAAGCTACCCTTAATAGTGACGACTGGCTGGAGCTGGCAGGCTTTGCCTTTGCACACCGGCCCTTTGCTACGTCCGTTGCCGCATTGACGCGTTTGCTGCTCGCCGTGGATCTGCCGCTTCCGGCCCTGCGTGGTAAAATTGAGGCACGAAGAGAGGACGCTGCGCTCAGTGATGAACTGTCGCTCACCGGGCGAAAAGCGGTGCTGGCAAGATTACGCGCTGAAACGGCGCAGGCCCTTGAATGTCTTGATAAAGCGCGCAGTCAGCAGCTCAAAAGCGACATTTTGCAATGGCAATTTTTTCAATGACTTCTTCAGTAAAGTGGCATGGTCATTCCCCCCGCAAGGCGTAGAATCCAGGTCATCAATTAAGGAGACCGCCATGAAACACGATCATTTTGTTGTTCAAAGCCCCGACAAACCGGCTAAACAGTTACTGCTGCTGTTTCATGGCGTTGGCGATAACGCCGTCAATATGGGAGAGATTGGTCGCTGGTTTGCACCTGTTTTTCCTGAGGCGCTGATTGTCAGCATCGGCGGCGTGGAGCCGTGTGGCCCTGACGGACGGCAGTGGTTCTCCGTTCAGGGCGTGACGGAAGAGAACCGTCAGGCGCGTATTGATGCCATTATGCCGGTCTTTATCGAAACCGTGCGTTACTGGCAGCAGCAGAGCGGCGTCGGTGCCGACGCGACCGCGCTGATTGGCTTTTCACAGGGGTCAATTATGTCGCTGGAGAGCGTGAAAGCAGAGCCGGGTCTGGCTTCGCGCGTGATTGCCTTTAACGGCCGTTTCGCGACGCTACCGACGAGCGCGACCACGCAGACGACGATCCACCTGATCCACGGTGGCGAAGACCGGGTGATTGAGCTTTCGCATGCCGTAGCTGCCCAGGAAGCCCTGATCCGGGAAGGCGGGGATGTGACGCTGGATATCGTTGACGATCTGGGTCATGCGATTGACGATCGCAGCATGCAGTTTGCGCTCGACCATCTGCGTTATACCGTACCGAAGCACTACTTTGATGAAGCGCTCAGCGGCGGTAAGCCGGACGATGATGATATTGTTGAGTTTATGTGATTATTTCCCCTCACCCTAACCTCTCCCCTTAGGTGAGAGGGAACAAGGCCTGTCTTCTATACACAAACGCGAGCACACGAGACAAAGAGGAACACTAATACACATCTGCAGTCTCAAAAAACAAAATCCAATCTCTAATACACGATTAGAAACAAAAATAACAAAAAACAGATA
>NZ_LNII01000029.1:0-8073 GCF_001463365.1 Enterobacter sp. 50793107
GATCATCTTTGTTTTGATCATAAGCTTTAAATACAACTATAGCAGCAGAGGTAAACAATATGAAATCATTCATTGCTTTAATAGATTTGCCAACCCTTTTAAAGAAAAATGAAATGCCCAAACCGCCAATAAGTGAACATGCTAAAAGGATATCCTCTTTTGATAATATATAGTTGGCTATTTTGATATCAAGGTTGATATTTTGATATTTATTGACTAAATAGTCGAAAGTATAGCAAAGTGAAACAAGCAAGAATATCAGGATTGATGTTTCAAGTATTATTTTGATTTTAAAATTAGGTTTGGTCTTTTTTTTCATTGTAACTCTCCTGATATTTAAATAAAGTATGAATTATTCTACTTATCTTATATATGACAAAGTAAACTCATATCTCATTCACTAACATCACACATGAATAAATAAGTAAATCTTCATAAATGATCACCAATATGTGCTATCGCAATCTTAGGATCTTCCGTTGGGATTTTGTTAAAAAAACCAAAATAAATTCTATTGAATCTGTACGTTCCTGTTTTATTGCATCCGTCTTCATATTCTAATTTATAATGGAACTCACAATTTATATTTTTATATATTACACCTTTGACTTTGAAATCTCTTTTCAATTCTCCAATAGAACGACGATTTTTTCCTCCCCCCTCTGGGGTTACTGGATATATTAGAGATGCTTTCATTGCATTAATATTATTTAAAGAATCATTTGGTATTATTTTGTAACCATTAACAAAATATAAAAACTCAGTAATGCCTTTAAGGAAGTTTACATATCCACCTTCCATTTTGTCGATAGCATTAAATGTGTATGGTGGATTATCTAAGAATATTATATTCTTGAAAACCTCCTGGATTGCAGAAGCATATTCCTCAGAGCTTCTTGGGTGATTTTCTAGAATACCCTTACAAAATAGAATAAGGTCTTCTTCATTTTCTATAAATCCAGTGGTTCCGCTGATAGGGGAAGTACAAAGTGGATCTTTGTACACGGATAATAATCTACCTAAATGGATGGGAGGGGTATTATTGATTAATAACTGCAGATTTTCACAATTTAAATCTAACACTTCAGATTTTATCTTATAAAATTCATTCATCAGACCCCCATGGTCAGATGAGGTTGACATAATAAATTCGATAAATTTTTGATCAAAGGTATTTGAACGAAAGAATTTTTTGAAATCAGAACATACTTTGGATACAAACTCTTGTAGTCTTAAAATCTTCGTTAAAATATCTAAATTATCCTCTTCGAAGGATAGGTTTTCGATAAATAAGCAAATTCCAGCCTTCATCCTATTTCCTTATTTAGTGATATTAGGAATGTCGAAAGATCCTGTCATTATTGTATACATATCAAGTGTTTGTTGATCAAAAAAGCCTTTCGGCCAACTAGAAAGTTTTCCATCTTTGCCAATAGATATCTTTTCTGCAGTAGATTCATTATTCTCATGTGAAATATAAAATAACGAAATTAGCTCAGGTGAAAAGTCAGGAGATGTTCTTGCTACGACACGGATTCCGTTGAGAAGGTGATCGCTATGAGTTTCTATCAATACCTGTACTCCCGCTTGAGCAGTGTAAGCTATTAATCTACCCATATAGCTTTGTCCTCTAGGGTGCAAATGGGCTTCCGGGTTTTCTAAAACTACTAATTCGCCCGGTTTTGCTAAAAGTAATGCTGAAACAATACTCAAAGCATAGCTATAACCAAAACCAATGTTTTTGGGTTTAGTTTGTTTTCCTGACTCAGCCTGTATTGTGTTATAAGCAATGTTTGCACTAACTTCCAATTTTGGCTGTATTTTATAATTTGGGGATATTTCATCCATCCATGCCTGTATATTATTCGCAACCCTGACATTATTATAATTATGATGTATTCTTGGGTCGTCTTTATTTGGATTACCATCTTTCAGTATTAGTCTATCTTGCCTATTCATTATATTGTCTAATACTTCGATGACATATTCACCTTTTTTCCCCAACCAATCGCTATGAAAATTGTGTTGTGATAAAGAAATATTGTCTCTTGGACCAATACGTTCGGCTTCAATATATTGAAAATTACTTGCATGTATAAAGTCTTTAATTGTTTTAATGCTATCCATACCTGAAATACATGGAAGTTCATTACGAAGATTTGCTGAGTCCTCTTGTGTAACCCCCCAACTGACTTCACATTCTTTAACTGAAAGAGTGATTTTCAGTTGATCATCATCTGAAATAAAGTCATTAATAATATCGTCAATACGACCAATGTTTATCAGTTCACCATTTAACTTTATATCATTTTTACTACTAAAATCAGACTGTAACACCATACCTATGGCTTGCATTACTGTACTCTTACCGACAGAGTTATTACCACAAAATATATTTAGACCTGACAAATCAAAAGATTGCTCTTTGTATGATTTAAAATTTTTGAGTTTTATCGATTTAATAGGGAGCATTATCAATTACCCTCATTAGCATTAACAATCTTAATGCCTGTGCTTTGTTCAAGAATTTTCGCAAAAGAATTGAATCTATATAATATAGTTATTTTCTTTCCTGTTGAGGTAGAGATAGAGTCCTTAAACCCTCGCTCTGCTTCAATGTAAGTCTGTGAATCCCATGTGGCATATTCTTTTGAATTGCTATCAATAGCAGAATAAAGGGTATCAACCAATTTATCAGAATTTTTCAGCAATAACTCTTCTTGTTCCTCAGTAACATAATAGAAATAGTAAATTATCACTTCATAAAGTTGCTTACTTATAGGTGATGTATTAGAGCCAATCTCTTTTATGAAAGCTAAATCACCGAAAACATCATAGGCGAGGTTTAAAGCCCTCAAATATTTTCTTTCTATTTGAAGATACTCGTTGCATTCATTCGAAATGTACGCACTTCCTAAATCTATTTCTTTTTCGTTTAATAAGTTTAATTTATATAGATTTAAGTTTTCCATGGCTTTTGATAAAAACTTATCATAGGAATTAAAATTATAATTTTTAAAGCCAATATTTATAAATGCAAGAGCAGCAAGGCAAAGCTCCATATCCTTTTGTCTATCAGGCTTAACCTTACCATGCGTTGCTTGTTTGAATTCGTTTTTGGATGCCAGATACCGTAAAAACTTAACACTTGAACCTTGATTCAGGGCCGAACGAATTTCTTGATCACTTAACTTAACACCATATGTATTGATACGGTGGAATAATTCAACTATGAGATCAGTGCTATCTTTATTCATTTCTATAAAGTAAGCCGTGATTTCATATTCTCTTATGGCTCTTTGTTCAGTGCGAGTAAGCTCACCAAACTCTTTACCATTTAAATCCTCAAGGATATCAAGTTTAGAAAGTTTAAATTCTCCACTCATAAAATCATAAATTGTTGTGATCCGTTGTAAACCATCAACAACGACCCACTTATCTTCTGCGATTCGATTACCAAAATAAAATACAGGAAGTGGGAGTTTTAAGAGAATAGACTCGATTAATTTAGACTTCTTCTCATTATTCCAAATACGATCTTTTCTTTGGAAGTCAGGTTGTAGTTCAATATCACCAAAATGAACCCGATCAAAAATGAGAGATAAAACCGGAGTCTTGGAGGTAATTCTTGCAACACCAAGTTTAGCTTGTAGAGTTTTTAATTCCAAGTTCAACTGTGATGATGTTGTATCATTTTCACCCTCATCTACTCCATAAGTATTGGGTGACTCTATAAGTTCTTCTACAGTAGTATTATTACTAATTTTTAATGTTGGCACCTCTATATTATAATCAAGAGTCACAACTGAGTTAGCCATATCTGCGGAAAGCTCTTTAAATCTATTAAGAGTAACCTCAACTTTTTTTGAAGCAATTTCAGATGGGAATTTCTTCAAAACTATTTGATAAGCATCATCAAGGCTTTGAACTAATTCAACCTGCTGTTCATAAATTTTCCCAAGATTCAAATTGAGAAAATTATCAATTTTTTTTCTTAAAACCCTAAATTCAGAGCCTTGAACTTCTGATAATGTCGCTGCTTCATGGACATTATGACTACGCAATAACAGGTGTTTTTTGTTTTCATACTTGAAATGTTGAATATAGGGTAAGTTAGCAAATATTGTTTCTGGTTGGTTCCTGCTCGAAGAACTACCGTAAAGAACCTGCTCTACATTACAAAAACCTCTAATATTTAAATTGCTGTAAATCGATTCAAGCTCTGATAATGAACGTGTTTTAGATTCAGAATTAGAAGAGACTTTATATTTACCGTTTTCACGATCAATGCTTATAATACATAGTGGAGGCGTAGAAGGATTAATTGGCTGTAGCTGTTTGCCAAAAAGAAGATTTTCGATGTCGTTTAGCACTTGTTCAAAGTTAAGCATTAGTGCTTCCTAAATCCATGTTAGAATTGAAAACCATCCTGTAGGATACCATCATTTGGGTATTGGTTCAATTTTTATCTTTACTTCAATAAAAAATTGCGTTATGCGTTTAAATGACTATGTTGCGTGATGGTATTTATGATGGTATTGATTATCTTGTATTAAGAAAATGACATATAAACCAATGAGGTAAGTGCGATGTTCGAGTCCGGCCTTCGCACCATTAGTACTTCCAAGACCATCCGAAAAAGTCCAATTATCCCTTTAAAATCAATGATTGAAGCGATTTTTACGTCCTGAGTCTTCTTGGATGGTCCGTTGAAATCCGGATGTCATTGGGGGCATCTTAACTTCGATTAGAAATGTGCCCCCAAATGAAGCTCAACGCCAGACAGGTCGAGACTGCAAAGCCAAAAGACGAAAACTACAAAATGGCTGCGCGGTGGTTTGTATCTCGAGGTTTCGGCCAAGGGCTCTGAATACTGGCGTATGAAATACAGACGCCCCTCCCATAAGAAAGAGGATCGCCTCGCGTTTGGTGTTTGGCCTAAAGTCACTCTTGCTCAGGCAAGAGCAAAACGCGACGAAGCTAAAAAGCTGTTAGTACAGGGCATTGACCCAAAAGCCGAACAGAAAGAAGCTCAGGCCGAGAATTCGGGGGCATATACTTTCGAAACCATTGCTCGTGAATGGCATGCCAGTAACAAGCGATGGAGTGAAGACCATCAATCGCGCGTTCTTCGCTATCTTGAGCTTTATATTTTCCCTTATATCGGTTCGTCCGACACTCGCCAGCTCAAAACCCGCCACCTTTTGTCCACGATTAAAAAGTTGATTCAAGTGGCAAGCATGGCGTTGCTCAGCGCCTGCAACAGCGCGTCACGGCCATAATGCGTTACGCCGTACAGAACGATTATACCGACTCAAATCCAGCCATTGATATGGCCGGTGCGCTATCGACAACAAAAGCGCGACATTACCCAGCTTTACCTTCTAACTGCTTCCCTGAGTTTCTCGCTCGTCTTGCTGCATATCGTGGCCGTGTAACGACAGCGGATCGCTGTCGAACTTTCTTTACTAACTTTTGTGCGTTCCAGCGAGTTACGTTTCGCGCGTTGGGATGAGTTCGACCTCGATAAATCTCTTTGGCGCGTACCAGCAAAACGAGAAGAAATTAAGGGGGGCGTTATTCGTATCGTGGTATGAAGATGAAAGAGGAGCATATCGTTCCGCTTAGTCGACAGGCAATGATTTTGTTAGGGCAGCTTAAGCAGATTAGTGGTGATAAAGAGTTACTTTTTCCGGGGGATCATGGCGCAACTAAGGTTATGAGTGAAAACATGGTAAACAGCGCATTGCGTGCGATGGGCTATGACACGAAAACCGAGGTCTGCAGACATGGGTTTAGGACGATGGCGCGCGGTGCGTTGGGGGAGTCCGGGTTATGGAGCGATGACGCTATAGAACGTAAGTTAAGCCATTCAGAGCGGAATAATGTACGTGCTGCATATATTCACACATCTGAGCATTTGGATGAGCGCCGATTGATGGTTCAGTGGTGGGCTAGATTATCTAGATATTAATCGACAAGAGTATGATGTTACCCCTTATGATTTTGCTAAACAATTATAAAACAATCAGTTAAGTATTTTTTTTGCGGTTACTGATTGATATTTAGTGCTTTTTTATGATGATATAATTACTGTTTGACAAAATGGCTTGTTTTTATCATATTTAAGTTTGTTTTTAAGCATGGGGGATTCCTCCATAGTATTGGTTATTTAAACAGTACTTGATTTTTTGGCAGAATGGAAAATGAATTATCAGGCTATAAGTAAAATATTTAGTCGTAATGTGGTTTTGGAAATAGCAAAAAAAAATAGGTCTGAGATGTTCAGAAGTATCGTTATGGATAATTGCCCTGCGTATAGCTCAACTGATAAGTCCATAGCGAAAATTTATGATGAATTATATTTGCTGCTGAAGAAAAAATACAGAAACGAATATGTTTACAAGAATGAAATTGCGAAAAAAATAGTCAAAGGGTTTCATAGGTTTAACAAGGTTAGCTATGTTAATGAGTTTAAAATAAATGGGTGCATAGCTGATGTTGCAATATTTAACGATACGTCAACTGCGTATGAAATTAAGACAGAATTAGATTCTTTTGAAAGATTAGATGACCAACTGTCTGTATACAAAGATGTTTTTGAGTTTGTGTACATGGTCGTCCCTGCTGAAAAATTAAATCAGGCGATGAAAGTAGCTCATGAGACTACAGGGATTATCACTCTAAACGGAAAGAATGCTCTAAACTATGAGCGATTAGCTACTTCGAATCTAGAGTATTTTTCCAAAGATAAAATGTTCAATTGTTTTAAACCCTCAGAATATATGTTTTTTTATGAAAGTGTTACAGGGATAAAACCTTTTGGAAGGGCCGCGGATATTAAAGAACAATGTAGAAATCTTTTTTTAGAATTGGATACCAAAAAAGCGCATAAGGAAATGCTAAAGTTATTAACAGCAAGAGAGCTTGAGGGGTTTGAAAAAGACTATTTTCTTTCTCTCCCGCAATCGCTGTTAGCAACATTATTAAATTTGCGATTGAATCAAAAAAACTTAATGACACTTAGGGAAAACATGACGGAAACATTATGTTAACTGATAAGGAATTAAAGCATGTATTATTGTTATTTAAGAGCAAAACAATATGAGCTATTAGCTGTTAGGTCTTGCCTGGCAAAGATCGTTCAAAAAAATATGGTTGCTATTATTGAACCAGTTAGAGAGAGTGATAGGGATTTATATAGTTGTTTAAGAGATGCTCGCGATAACAATGCGAGAGTTATTTTGATTGTTAATCCTAAATGTGGGGAGCTTGAAGGTAATGAGAGAGCTTCTGAAACGTTAATTAATGGTGCAATTGAAATAAATCCTCAAATCGAGTTAGGTTATATTGTTGACGATACAACTAGTTCATCACAATTGACTAATTTTTTTAATGTTTATCAAAGTCAAAAAAAATCAATCATTCATAATGGTCGCTATGCTAACACACAGCAGCTTCTTCAGTTAGAATCTTCAGATAATTTATTTAAAGATAATATCTTTATTGATGGCACATGCAGCTCAATATATATTTCAAATTTCAATTCCACATCTAAAGTACTAATTCGTGATGGTTTAAATCGTACCCAAACCAACGCCGGATATGCAAATAATATTATCGAATTTTTCTCTGACTTACATACAAATTATAGACAACTAGGTTTTAATGGGTTTGGCGATTTTTCTATTGTTGGAAATCATTTCGCAGAAGGTGGGGGGCAAGCCATAACGGCTGTAATCCACATCACTTACGAGAACATTGATAGAACAGAAATTCAAGTCCATCACTTCCTTTCAGATCCTAGAGTAGTAGCTGAAGATGTCGCTATTTTAATTGATGAAGCTTTGGAGAAATTGGATGCTTTCCTTAGTTCTCAGCGGCCTGACATACTTAATTGGTCAACTGCTTGTAGAGAACTGGTTGATATTTATAATACTCCAGGGGGAAGAACCAACTTAGCATATATCAAGAAAATGTCCATAAAACACCATTTTGAGTTAATGCATGATATTTTGTAAATCTTAAGAGGCGTATTAAGCGCCTCTTTTTTACATTGTTATTCTAGCGATT
>NZ_LNII01000030.1:0-32664 GCF_001463365.1 Enterobacter sp. 50793107
TATCAATGAGTTTCTGGTGCGTAACGGGTTGAGAAGCGGTGTAAGTGAACTGCAGTTGCCATGTTTTACGGCAGTGAGAGCAGAGATAGCGCTGATGTCCGGCGGTGCTTTTGCCGTTACGCACCACTCCGTCAGTAGCTGAACAGGAGGGACAGCTGATAGAAACAGAAGCCACTGGAGCACCTCAAAAACACCATCATACACTAAATCAGTAAGTTGGCAGCATCACCTGGAAATTGAATGGAATTGGGATCAAGATAGTAATTTTCTAAGTGAAAACTTGCCTGCAGATACTCTTGATCGTCAAAAGTATGGGAAACACCTTTATGAAGTATGCATTGCGCATGGTAAAACCTCAAATCTTGTAATTAATATAAATGCTGAGTGGGGAGCTGGAAAAACATACTTCACAAAACGTCTTGCAAAGACAATATCAACAGCGCACGCAACAGTATATATAGACGCATGGAAAGAAGATTTTTCTGATGACCCATTACTAACTGTTTTCAGTTCAATAAAAGAGCAATTAACTGGACAATCAGATAAATTTACCACCCTGTTGAATAATACAATATCAAACATAGGACCTTTGTTAAAAACAGCAACACCGATACTACTTGAAGGATTAATAAAAAAATACACCGGCATTGAAACCTTTTCAGATTTAACAAAGGATTTATCGACTAAATTACTTGATTTACATTCTGAAAAAGCAAATAAAATCGCCACCATAAAAAAGGGGATTAGTGAATGGGTTAGATACATTGAACAACAGGATGGCATTGAAAAGAAACTACCTCTATTTATTATAATTGACGAATTAGATCGGTGTAGACCTGATTTTGCCATTAGTCTTCTTGAAATAACAAAACACATTTTTAACATACCAGGCGTTATATTCATTATTTCTACGGATACAGAACAATTACAACATTCTATAAAAGTGGTATATGGGAGTGAATTTTCTGCAAGCCATTACCTTAATAGATTTTTTGACAGGCGATTTTTATTACCAACACCAAAAATGTCCGATTTTTTGGCCACTCTCTGCGGCGGAGACTTCACTAATAATTTCGACGAATATAAAAGCAAGATGTCACCTTGCCCTCCAGATATTCACGGCTTCATTTATAATTGTGCATCTGTGTTGTTAGCGTTGAAAATTAACCTTCGAGATTCCATTAAATTATTCAATAGATTAATTGACATAATAATGATTACTCAAAAAAATTTTGACCCTATCTTATTATTAATATTATCATCACTTAACACACGTGATAATGAAATTTATGCAATGTTTAAGGCACGAAAAGTTGATAAAAGCCGCATTCAATTTTTATCTGAAGAAATAAAAATAACCTTAGATCTCTCAAGAAAAACGACAGGCGTATCAAGCTTTACAAAGTCAGACTATAATAGTAGTGGTCGTTATACAAATGAGTATAATTCAAAAGAACTAGGAGTTAGTTTAGCAGAATATATTCATGCAGCTCAATCTGTCATTGAGATAGATGAGCCAGTATCTGTAATACACAGTGATAATTATCCTGAACCTTGGATTAATGGTGGAATATCAATTGAGCAAACCTTAGATAACTTTTTGAAGATTGGATGGGCATTGCGAAAACGATATGATACATCCTTATACTTATCACAATATTATGATTTCATAGAACTGAGTACAACCTTCGAATGAGTTATGCTTGTTTTTCAAAAAACAAACATTGATCACTGTTCAAATATACAGTTAAATTTAGCCCTCAGACATGGGGGCTTTCTTTTATGGCAGTACGAAAACTCGACATAGGAAAATGGATTTGCGAATGCTACCCCGCCGGACGCAGTGGGCGTCGTGTGCGTAAGCAATTCGCCACCAAAGGCGAAGCGCTGGCTTTTGAGCGTCACAAGATGGATGAGGCAGAGGCTAAGCCTTGGCTGGATGAAACGACAGACCGTCGAACTCTAAAAGACGTTGTTGAACTCTGGTTCAAACTGCACGGCAAATCTTTGACCGCGGGTGAGCATGTTTACGGCAAGCTGCTCCTGATGGTCGATGCACTCGGAAACCCTCTCGCTACTGATCTCAGTTCCAAATTATTCGCACACTACCGTGATAAGCACCTGACGGGTGAAATCTACTTCAGCGAGAAATGGAAGAAAGGAGCCAGCCCGGTAACTATCAATCTGGAGCAAAGCTATCTGAGTGGTGTCTTTAGCGAGTTGGCCCGACTCGATGAATGGTCAGCACCGAACCCACTGGAGAACATGCGTAAATTCACCCTTGCCGACCTGGCTCACACATGAACAAATCACAGAACTTCTGTGCGACTGCCAACGCCAAAGCTAACTGCTCGCTCTTGACGTCAAAATCTGCCTGAGCACCGGAGCACGTTGGCGCGAAGCGGTGAACCTCACGCGTTCACAGGTTACAAAATATCGAATCACTTTCGTCAGGACCAAAGGCAAAAAGAACCGCAGCATTCCGATCAGCAAAGAGCTGTATGAGGAAATCATTGCCCAGGACGGCTTCAAATTCTTTACTGACTGCTACTTCCAGTATTTGTCGGTGATGGATAAAACCTCAATTGTCCTTCCACGCGGACAACTGACTCACGTTCTTCGTCACACATTTGCGGCCCACTTTATGATGTCCGGCGGTAACATTCTTGCTTTACAAAAAATCCTTGGACATCACGACATCAAAATGACAATGCGTTATGCTCATCTAGCACCTGATCACTTAGAAACAGCACTTCGCTTTAATCCTCTAGCAACACTGAGTGCTAATCAAGTAAATTTTAAAAGGGTTCCATAATGGTTAAATTCTCATTAAAATTTCCAGTTTTCGATTTCTCCCTAACATTTAACATCATCGAAACATTAATAATACAAAGTGAATCTTCCATTGAGAAAGCGATTGCAGAATATAAAGAAAAAGGTCCGGAAGAATATGTAATTGACATTTCTCCTGAAGAAGGCCTCTATCAGTCCATCGATTACTACATGGGCCTTGACAGTTCATCTGTTGATCTAGATGACATGTTCTTAGAATATTACCCAAGTGTATTTCGCAGGTCTGTATTCTTAACTATTTTCGGAATGTTTGAGCACGAGATTGAAAAGTTCTGCAATAACTTTGCTCGTAAACATCAAACCCCAATCAACATTTCAGATCTTAAAGGTAGCGGATTTGAGAGAAGTCATTTATTCATTAAAAAACTACTAGGCATGAAAACATCGCCTCACTATTCAACCATCAGAAAAATAACAAAACTGAGAAATAGTTGTGCACACAACGATGCTAAATATATAGAAAATGATGGACAGAATAGTACACTCATTTTCGAACTCATGAATGCTCATCCTGATTTATTTAAAAAGGATGGAAAACAAGTTCTTTTTATGAACGGTGCATTGACCATGGTCTTAGACTCCTTCAAATCTTATCTAGCCGAAGTTGAGCAAGCATTAGACGAGTACGAGAAGTGGATCCGAAGTGGCGACAAAGTGGCGGCAGTGGTTGGCACTACCCCGTAATCACCACCATTCACCACCAAAATAATTTATTGATTACATTACAAGTCATTGTTTTTAGCAACCCATTTACATAAATGGGTTTTTTGTTGCCTGAAATTCTCTGGCTCGGAAAAACAACCACTTACAATCACATTTTCAGATAGCAGAAGATTTCGAATAATCCGTCTGTTCAAAATCAGCATCCCATTTAATTTTTTTGTCCCTTCCTCATGAAAATCATCGTCCCCTGCCAGCAAAAGAATAAAATCAGTAAAAAGATCAGCAAGGAAAGCCGCATGTTCGTTTTTTATCCCGAGAGAATCTACAGCAGAACGGAAGTGATGAGCAAACCATCACCAGTTCCGCCAGTAAATGGCATCTACTTCTGGTGGTTTAAGGAAATTCCTCCAGGTGTACCGACAGAGGGGTGCGTTACCTCTGACGGCTACACGCTGTTGTATGTGGGTATCTCACCCGACCAGCGAGGGAAACCTAACAGCCGTTCGAACTTAAGGAAACGCATCAAAACGCACTATAGCGGCAATGCCGCTGGCTCAACGCTCAGGCGCACGCTGGGTGTGTTATTGAGTAGTTCAAGTGGCTTTCCGCTGCGCCGTGTGGGATCTGGATCCAGAATGACATTTACTCATCCTGGCGAGCAGTGGCTTGATGTCTGGATGGAAAAGAATGCCAGGGTTCACTGGATACCTGTCGAAGCGCCCTGGGAGCTTGAGGATAAACTGATCGCATCTATTCCCCTTCCATTAAATATTCAGAGGAATGCTCATGAATTTAAAATTACGCTTTCGGAAATGCGGAGGCTGGCTGCTGCCGAGGCAAGATTGATGGAGATTGCTGATGAAAGGGGTTTCAAAAGGAGATTAGCAGTACAGTGACTGTTGCTGTAACACTGCGCCAGCAGGCCTGTATTAGTAGGCTAATTGCTCCTGCTTTCTTTTAGAGTTTGGTCTGGCCTGAAATCGCATCGAGCGAACGGACGAGCGTGCCGGACTTGTTCGCTGGTGATCAGGACAACAATTAGCAGAACCAGTTCATTGCGTAGAAGATTGCTGCATCGGCATCCTCGCTGGCGCAGACCATGCCCACAATGACGGTCATCTCCGTGGTAATGGATCGGGTGTCTTCGTTTATTCGACTACGCGCACCCCACGGTGGAAATTCTGAGCCATATAACGAAACTCCGAAAGAAGAGATTCGCTATGATTCATTTATATAGAATGTAAATAATCGAGGCCATAATGTCTGAGTTATGATACAAAGTAATCGTTGAAGGGTTAACGATACGATGAGAGTAAGTAATGGTTTTTAGTGAGATTGCCGTTCTATCATGTCAAATAGTGGCGTCTTTGCTGATGGGATGTGATTATTTCATGCCGTCCACCTGGAGAGGTAAGATCAATCAATCGCTTTCTGAATATTTCTCCCGTTTAAGGGATAATGTTGACAGAGATATCTCCATGAGATTTAAAGAAATATTCGCACAATTACAAATAATATTCTTTTGTTTATCTCTGCTAGCAATTGCCGTTGCAATATATTACTTTAGAGTTTTTTTGTTTGAAAATTTAACACCCATGCTATATCTGTGCATCACAATAATTTCAATTTTATGCGCCGCCATAGCTTTACATTATATCATAGGTCATACAGTAAAATTGCTCGTCACTTTAGGCATTGGGGGAATATTATTCAGAAGCATCTCTGTATTCTTGCTTAAAACAGAAAAAGGTCCACTTGCCGGAACAGGATTTCTTATGTTGCTTGTATCATTCATAATGCGTTACATGAATATCACTCACATCTAAACGCAACGAAACAGCAATGACCATGCGCTATGCTAGCCTGGCACTTGATCACATCGAAACAACCTTTCGTATTATTCTGCTAGCAACAGTGGTTACTGACGATTCAAGGACACATGAAGTGTATTTTTAAAGCCAGAACGTATTCTATTTTTACTTAACGAGATTCCCTGTTATGAAAGACCTGCTACAGCAAGGACATAAACTTCGTTCAAAGGCAAAAGAATTAGCGATATCTGTTCTTCAAAAACATCCAGACGGAAACAAGAATGGTAAGGGCGTAAAACAAGCCGAAGTGTTTCGACTTTGTGGCCTAGATTGGGGTAATTACCCAAAAGCCCTGAGTACACAGCAACAATACTGGGTTGTAGCCCTACTGCGCGAATTAAAAGCTGATGGATTAGTAGCGCAAGTGGAAGATAAAGGCCCCTGGCGATTGAACTAATACCGTCTGATAAAGGTGACGATAGCGGTTGGTAACACATCGTAATCGCCACCTTTAAGCATTTAACTAACCTATTGTTTGCATTACAAATAATTATTTTCACTAACCCATTACATAAATATTTTTTTGTTCCCTCAAATTTTATGCTCCATCATCCCCCCTCTTCCCTCCCCCGCCTCAAACATATATGATTAAACAAATATGTATCAGCTATCCGCAGGGTTCAACCATGCTCCACCCGCTCCAGCTTTTCAAAACCCTCTCCGACGAAACGCGGCTCTCCATCGTCATGCTTCTGCGTGAAGCCGGTGAGCTATGCGTCTGCGATCTCTGCTCCGCAACCACGGAGTCACAGCCGAAAGTCTCGCGCCATATGGCCTTACTTCGCGAATCCGGGCTGGTTATCGACCGTCGTGAGGGGAAGTGGGTCTATTACCGTTTGTCTCCGAACATGCCTGCGTGGGCAGCTACCGTCATCGATAACAGCTGGAACTGCCTGCGGGAAGAAACGCGTGCAAGGCTAAAGAATAGCCTTCCTGGGTCGTGTTAAACACATTCATAAAAACAGATATAACGGAGTAAACGATGTTTCTGGCAGGGGTAATTTTTCTGTTTACGCTGATACTGGTCATCTGGCAGCCCAGAGGGCTCAGTATCGGCTGGAGCGCGACGATTGGCGCCGTGCTGGCGCTGGCCAGCGGCGTGATCCATCTTAACGATATTCCGGTGGTGTGGAATATCGTCTGGAATGCCACGGCGACGTTTATCGCCGTTATTATCATCAGCCTACTGCTGGATGAGTCCGGCTTTTTCGAGTGGGCGGCGCTGCATGTCGCCCGCTGGGGAAACGGTCGGGGGCGTTTGCTGTTTACTTATATCGTGCTGCTGGGTGCGGCCGTTGCGGCGCTGTTTGCCAATGACGGTGCAGCGTTGATCCTGACACCTATCGTCATTGCCATGCTGCTGGCGCTGGGGTTCAGCAAGCAGGCCACGCTGGCGTTTGTGATGGCGGCAGGTTTTATCGCCGATACCGCCAGCCTGCCGCTGATTGTCTCGAACCTGGTCAACATTGTGTCGGCAGACTTCTTTAAGCTGGGGTTCAGCGAATACGCCTCGGTTATGATCCCGGTTGATATCGCCGCGATTGCTGCCACGCTGGTGATGCTGCATCTGTTCTTTCGCAAGGAAATTCCACCGGCATATGATCTTGCGAAACTCCGGGAGCCCGCCCGGGCCATTCACGATCTCCCGACCTTCAGAACAGGCTGGATAGTGCTACTGCTTCTTCTCGTCGGCTTCTTTGTGCTTGAGCCTCTCGGCATTCCGGTCAGCGCCATTGCAACAGCTGGCGCGCTGATTTTATTCGCCGTTGCAAAACGCGGACACGCGATTAATACCGGAAAAGTGCTGCGCGGCGCACCGTGGCAGATCGTCATCTTCTCACTGGGGATGTATCTGGTGGTCTACGGTTTGCGTAACGCCGGGTTAACCGAATACCTTTCAGGCGTGCTGAATGCGCTGTCCACCCACGGTTTATGGGTGACTACTCTGGGAACCGGGTTCATCACCGCCTTCCTGTCATCCATAATGAACAATATGCCCACGGTGCTGATTGGCGCACTCTCTATTGATGGCAGCACGGCAACAGGATTGATTAAAGAAGCGATGATTTACGCCAACGTGATTGGCTGCGATCTGGGGCCAAAAATCACGCCTATCGGTAGTCTCGCCACCCTGCTCTGGCTCCACGTGCTGGCGCAAAAAAACATGACCATTACCTGGGGCTACTATTTCCGGACGGGCATCATCATGACGCTGCCGGTTCTGTTTGTGACGCTCGCCGCGCTGGCGTTACGTCTCACTTTCACACTGTAATGAGCCACTGATATGACCAACATCACCATTTACCACAATCCCGCCTGCGGCACCTCGCGCAACACGCTGGAGATGATCCGCAACAGCGGCACCGAGCCAGAGATCATTCTCTATCTGGAAAATCCGCCGTCACGCGATGAACTGATCAAACTGATTGCCGACATGGGCATTTCGGTGCGGGCGCTGCTGCGTACAAACGTGGAGCCCTATGAGCAACTGGGTCTGGCAGAAGAGACGTTCACTGACGACCAGCTTATCGGTTTTATGCTGCAAAACCCGATCCTGATTAACCGTCCGATTGTGGTGACGCCGCTGGGCACCCGCCTGTGCCGCCCGTCTGAAGTGGTCCTCGATATTCTGCCGGATGCGCAGAAAGGGGCATTTACGAAAGAGGACGGTGAAGCCGTCGTGGATGCCAGCGGGAAAAAAATCACTCAGAAATAGAGGCGGGCCTGCAGGCTAGCGGTTCCCCTCGCCTGCAATCCTTCCCACCATCGCCCGGATCTCCTCACGCGTCAGCGGCGCTCTGTCGGTGACAAAGTGTAGCGTCATTCCTTCGATAAAGGCGTCCAGCGCGCGGGTGGTGACCGGGTCAAACCACTGCTCAAGCGTCGTCTGGCTCATCTGCATCCAGTCCTGCATTACCGTTTTCAGCGCCGCGCTGCGGTGCATAAAAGTGTAGAGCTGGTACATCAGCGCCATGTTGTGCGGCGTCGTCACCTGCGAGCTGTGGATCAGCGTGGTGATGGATTCACACGCCATCTCCGGGCTGGTTACCCCCGCGAAGAAATCACGGTATTGCTGCGACATCTGCCGGGTAAACCACGTGAAAGCCTCTTCCAGCAGCGACTCCATGCCGTCAAAATAGTAGGTCATTGACCCCAGCGGAACCCCGGCACAGCTGGCGATTTTACGGTGCGTGACGGCATGGATACCGTGCTCAGCAATGGTGTCCAGCGTCGCCTGCAGGATCTTCTCCCGGCGATGCGGGTCGTTTGGTGGTCTGCTCATACATGCCTCATCTGATTTGTGTACAAATGTACACAAACTTGCTAGTGTTGTCGCTATTGTTGTGCTTCTGGTGCTTATCTCAATGACTCTGACCTCACCCCGTAAGGCCCTGCGGTTGCGCATGTGGGCGCTTTTCATGTTCTTCTTTATTCCGGGTCTGCTGATGGCGTCCTGGGCCACGCGTACCCCGGCGATCCGCGATATTTTGTCGGTCTCCACCGCGGAGATGGGCATTGTGCTGTTTGGCCTGTCGATAGGCTCAATGAGCGGTATTCTCTGCTCGGCGTGGCTGGTGAAGCGCTTTGGTACCCGGGCGGTGATCCGCACCACCATGTGCTGCGCAATACTGGGGATGCTGGTGCTCAGCGTGGCGCTGTGGTATGCCTCGCCGGTCCTGTTTGCCCTGGGTCTGTTGATCTTTGGCGGCAGCTTTGGCGCGGCAGAAGTGGCCATTAACGTTGAAGGAGCTGCGGTCGAGCGCGAGATGAATAAAACCGTGCTGCCAATGATGCATGGCTTTTACAGCCTTGGCACGCTGGCCGGTGCGGGCGTGGGCATGGCGCTGACGGCCTCCGGCGTGAGCGCGAATCTGCATATCCTGCTGGCCGCGCTGATCTCTGTTGTGCCGGTGCTGACCGGCATCCGCGCCATTCCGGACGGCACGGGCAAGAACACCGCTGATGAACATAAAACGGCGGAAAAAGGGCTGCCGTTCTACCGTGATTTCCAGCTGATGCTGATCGGCGTGGTGGTGCTGGCGATGGCGTTTGCTGAAGGCTCCGCCAACGACTGGCTGCCGCTGCTGATGGTGGACGGCCACGGCTTTAGTCCGACCTCCGGCTCGCTGATTTACGCCGGGTTTACGCTGGGGATGACCGTCGGACGCTTTACCGGCGGCTGGTTTATCGACCGCTACAGCCGCGTGGCGGTGGTGCGCGCCAGCGCCCTGCTCGGCGGGCTGGGCATTGCAATGATCATCTTCGTGGATGTGGACTGGATTGCCGGCGTATCGGTGATCCTCTGGGGCCTGGGTGCCTCACTTGGCTTCCCGTTGACCATCTCCGCCGCCAGCGATACCGGCCCGGATGCCCCGACGCGCGTCAGCGTGGTGGCAACCACAGGCTATCTGGCCTTCCTGGTCGGGCCGCCGCTGCTGGGCTTCCTGGGTGGGCACTACGGGCTGCGCAGCGCCATGCTGGTGGTATTAGGGTTGGTCATGATTGCGGCGCTGGTGGCGCGCGCCGTGGCGAAGCCGGAAAAAGAACAAACGACACTGGAGAAGGGATATGAGCGTTAAACTGATTGCAGTCGACATGGATGGCACCTTCCTGAGCGACGCGAAAACCTACAATCGCGAACGTTTTCTGGCGCAGTATGCGCGCATGAAGGAGCAAGGTATTCGCTTTGTGGTGGCCAGCGGTAACCAGTATTACCAGCTGATCTCCTTCTTCCCGGAGATTGCGCATGAGATTGCGTTTGTCGCCGAAAACGGCGGCTGGGTGGTCAGCGCCGGAGAAGATGTTTTTAACGGTGAACTGTCGAAAACGCACTTCGACACCGTTGCTGCCGTGCTAAACGACGTTCCCGGCATTGAGATTATCGCCTGCGGCAAAGGCAGTGCCTATACGCTCAAAGCCTATGACGATGAGTTCAAAGCTATCGCCGCGAAGTACTATCATCGCCTCGAAATGGTAAGTGATTTCGACAACCTGAACGATATTTTCTTCAAGTTCGGACTCAACGTTTCTGATGATGAAATCCCGCGCATTCAGGCCATGCTGCACGAAAAACTCAACGACATTATGGTGCCCGTCACGACCGGCCATGGCAGTATCGATCTGATTATCCCCGGCGTGCATAAAGCCAACGGCCTGCGGATCCTGCAACAGCGCTGGGGCATTGACGACAGCGAGGTGGTGGCTTTCGGTGACAGCGGGAACGATGTGGAGATGCTGCGCCAGTCAGGCTTCAGCTTTGCGATGGCGAATGCCAGACCGCATATTAAAGCAGCGGCGCGGTTTGAAGCGCCGCATAATAACGAGGAAGGCGTACTGGATGTGATTGATAAGGTGCTCAACAGAGAAGCACCGTTTAATTGATTCCGTGCGCTCTGGTGCCCTCACCCTGCCCCTCTCCCACCGGGAGAGGGAATAAGAATTATGGCTGCAGGGCGTTCCCGACGCGTTTGTCTTTCAGGAACATCACCATCAGGATAACCCACAGCACGCCGTTGGCGAGGTTAAACAGGCTGAACAGACCGTTGCCGCCGAGCGCATAAGCGTGCTTGCTCACCTCGATCCCGACGGTAAAAATCAGCATCTGCAGCATCCCCATCGCCGCCGAAACGGTGCCTTTACTCATCTCGCTGGCAAACAGCGTCAGACGCACCAGCCCGGCATTCGCCACGCCAATACCGAAGGCGTAAATACTCAATCCCGCCGTCATCCACAGATAGGCATGAGATGATACCACCGTCGCCACCGCGGCCACGGTAAGGCCCGCCGCAATCGGCCAGCCGCCCATGATGATGAGCGAGCGCACCGTGCGTCGTGATGTCAGACGCGCCAGCACCAGGTTACCGATAATCAGTGCGCCAAAAATAGGCACCTGCAGCAGCCCGTACTCGTAGCTGCTGAGCTGTTCACCGCTGATGATAATGACCGGTGACTGGGCGATCCACGCCAGTAGCGGCAGGCTAACAAAGCCCGTCGCCAGCGCGCCTGCCACAAAGCGGCCGTTTTTCAGCACCGCTTTATAATCCCGTCCCAGCTCTTTCAGCGACAGCGTCTCACCCAGTCGGGTGGCCGTTTCCGGCATTGCGCGGTGCAGGCCAAAGAACGCGATGGCGGCCAGCACGGCGAAGAGCACAAACATGCCTTCCCACGGTGCCACATGCACCCACGCGGCGCCCACCAGCGGCCCCAGCAACGGAGCAATCAGCGCCACGTTCGCCATCAGCGCGGTGATTTTGATACACACCGCCTCCTCAAAGGACTCCTGAATGGCGGCATACCCCACGGCACCGATAAAGCACAGGCTTACCCCCTGCAGGAAACGCAGCAGGGTGAACTGTTCAATGTTTTGCGCCAGCAGCGTGGCGAGACAGGTCACGATAAACCACACCACGCCCGTCAGCATCACCGGACGGCGGCCAATACGATCCGACAGCGGCCCTAACAGCCACTGTAAAAACATGCCGCCAGCCAGATAGGCGGTCATAGAGGTCGGCACCCATTCAATACCTGCGTTGTATTGCGCCACCACGGCCAGCATACCGGGCTGAATCATATCGTTGCCGATATAGGTAGAGAACTCGTAAAGCACCAGACACAGAGGGAAAAGTAACGCCTGACGACCCAGACGCGTACCCGAAGAAGAACGGTTTAACATGCAATCTCTTTATGATGAAAAAATCGCGATGAGTGTAATGAATTGCCGCTGTCTGAGATAGCAAATTATCCAGAAGAAACAGAAATAAAGCATTTATCGTCGTTGTTTAAGGTTTCCTTAAGTTGACACCAATATGATAGCCATATTTCACGCTACCAACCAACTCTATGACCCGCATATCCCCTCGTTCAGAATTGTCTAAGTTACAGACAAATAAGACAAAACAACTTTACCGCCTGCCTGTGCGCTTTTATGGTTATCAGCTTTTAGTGCTGATCGCTCTTGCCGTGGTGTTTACCTGGCTTTCTCGTGGCGAAACGCTTGATAAATGGATCACTGGCTTTTGGTATGACGCGGCAACACACCGTTTCCCGCTGCAGAAAAACCCGCTGCTGGATCTGCTGAACCACCGGCTGGCGAAGTACATCGCCATTGCCATGGCGGTTGGGGCGCTGTTTTACGGTGCCTGGAAGCGCAATACGAGACTGGTCACTGCCGCACTGCTGATGGGGCTTGGCACGCTGGTGGTTGGCGTGTTGAAAAGCCTGAGCCATCACAGCTGCCCGTGGGATCTGGTGGAGTATGGCGGTAAGGCCGTCTCTTACCCCCTGTTCAGTTCCGCTCCGGCAGACAGCGGTCCTGGTCGCTGCTTCCCCGGCGGCCATGCGTCCAGCGGCTTTATGGTGATGGGTCTGTTCTTTGCCTTCTGGCGCGAGCGTCCGCGTCTCGCCTGGAGCTTTGTGGCCTTCGGCGTGGTGTTAGGTCTGGCGATGGGCTTTGGTCAGGTCATGCGCGGGGCGCATTTTTTCTCTCACAACCTGTGGGCTGGGTGGTGGGTCTGGTTTTCCCAGGTAGCGGTCTACGGCCTCGTTTCTGCCTGGTTTGCTAAAGAGTAAAAACGCTATGTTAGAGAATCTTAATTACCAGCTGTTTTATCTGATCAACGCCACCCCGGCCTCGCCTGAGTGGATGATCGATCTGGCCACTTTCCTGGCAAAAGATCTGATCAGTATTGTGCCTGTGCTGGCGGCTATCCTCTGGCTGTGGGGACCGCGCAGCCAGGTCAACGCGCAGCGTCAGCTGGTGATCAAAGTGGCGATGACGCTCGGGGTCAGCGTGCTGGTCAGCTATGTTCTGGGTCTCGCCTTCCCGCACGATCGTCCTTTTGTCGAACACGTCGGCTATACCTTCCTGCACCACGCGCCGGATGACTCGTTCCCAAGCGATCACGGTACGGTGATCTTTGCTTTTGCGCTGGCCTTCCTGTTCTGGCATCGCCTGTGGTCAGGTGCGCTGCTGATGGCCATTGCGGTCGCCATTGCCTGGTCTCGCGTGTATCTGGGCGTACACTGGCCGCTGGATATGGTTGGCGGCTTCCTGGTGGGGCTGATCGGCTGCGTCAGCGCGGCGATCCTGTGGAACCTCTTCGGGCTGGCGCTGTATCGCGGGCTCTCGTCTCTCTATCGCACCCTTTTCGCTATCCCGATCCGCAAAGGCTGGATACGTGACTAACCCCGGTATGACAGGTTACACTTGAGCCCCCGCCCTGCGGGGGCTCACTTTTTCATCCTGAGGATCTATGGAAACACGCCGCGATGACCGCATAGCTCAGTTGATACAGGCGCTGAAGCGCAGTGATAAGCTTCATCTTAAGGAAGCCGCTACCCTCCTCGGCGTTTCAGAGATGACCATTCGCCGTGACCTGAACAGCGAGAGCGCGCCCGTCGTGCTGCTGGGCGGCTATATTGTGCTGGAGCCACGTAGCGCCAGTCATTATCTGATCAGCGATCAAAAGACGCGCCTGGTTGAAGAGAAACGCAAAGCCGCCCGTCTGGCGGCCTCTCTGGTGCAACCGCACCAGACGCTGTTTTTTGACTGCGGCACTACCACGCCGTGGATAATCGAAGCCATCGACAGCAGCATCCCCTTTACCGCCGTGTGTTACTCGCTGAACACCTTCCTGGCCCTTCAGGAGAAACCCGAGTGCCGGGTGATCCTCTGCGGCGGTGAGTTCCATGCCAGCAACGCCATTTTTAAACCGCTCAATCTTCAGGACACGCTCAGCAATTTGTGCCCGGATATCGCGTTTTACTCCGCGGCGGGCGTGAGTACCCGTCAGGGGGCGACCTGTTTTAACCTGGAAGAGCTACCGGTAAAACACTGGGCGTTAAGCGCCGCGCAGTACCATGTGCTGGTGGTGGATCACAGCAAGTTCGGCAAGGTGCGTCCGGCACGGATGGGCGAACTGGCACAGTTCAATGCCATCGTCAGCGATTGCCGCCCGGATGAAGAATACGTGACCTACGCGAAGGCGCAGCAGGTGAAGTTGATGTATTGAGAGGGGTGCGGTCTGATGCCTCACCCCGGCCCTCTCCCACCGGGAGAGGGTGAAAAGCTGGAAGACTTAACTAAACCAGCTGCCAAACCAGCTATGGAATTTCATCATCACGAAGTCCCACATCCGGCTGAAGAAGCCGCCCTCTTCGACCGCTTCCATCACAATCAGCGGACGCTGTTCAATCGACTTACCGTTTAACTGGAAATCAATCGTCCCGACCACCTGGCCTTTTTTCAGCGGCGCGGTGAGCTGCGGATCGGTCAGGGTATAGCTCGCTTTCAGGTTTTTCAGCTGACCACGTGGAATGGTCACCGACCCGGCTTCACCGGCCCCCAGGTTCACCTCACTCTTGTCACCAAACCAGACGCGCTGGCTGACGAACGTGGCATCCGGTTTAATCGGCGTCACGGTTTCAAAGAAGCGGAAGCCCCAGGTCAGCAGTTTTTCTGACTCGTTAAAACGAATACGGTCGGTTTTGGTGCCCAGCACTACCGAGATCAGACGCATGTCACCCTGGGTCGCGGAGGCCACCAGGTTATAACCCGCCCCGGCCGTGGTGCCGGTTTTCATCCCGTCAACGTTGACGTTGCTGCTCCACAGCAGACGGTTGCGGTTCGGCTGGCGGATCTTATTAAAGGTAAACTCTTTCTCTTTGTGGATGGCATATTCGTCCGGCACATCGTGGATGAGCGCCTTGCCGAGCAGCGCCATATCGCGCGCGGTACTGAACTGGCCCGGCGCATCCAGACCGTGGACGGTTTTAAAGGTGGTATTGGTCAGACCCAGCTTTTGCGCATAGCCGTTCATCAGGCCAATAAACGAGTCCTGGCTTCCCGCAACATAATCTGCCAGGGCGATACAGGCATCGTTGCCGGACTGGATAATCACCCCTTTATTCAGATCGGAAACGGAAACCTGATCGCCCGGTTTCAGGAACATTACCGATGACCCGCGCAGCGCCGGGTTGCCGGTCGCCCAGGCATCCTTCCCGATAGTGACCATATCGTCGAGCTTGATCTTACCCGCCTTCAACGCCTGGCCAACCACGTAGCTGGTCATGATTTTGGTCAGGCTGGCCGGGTCGAGTTTCTCATCCGCATTGCCTTCCGCCAGCACTTTACCGCTGGAGTAATCCATCAGGATCCAGGCACGCGCATCTACCGGCGGCGCTTCGGGCGCAGCCTGCTCAGCCGCATAGAGAGTTGGTGCAAACAGGAAAAGGAGCGCGGAGCCTGCCGCCAGGCTGCGCAGAGAAGTCATTTTTCGCGTCATAAATGCCACCCGAGTGTCCATTCAAAAATTACGTCACATCACCGTGTCGCAAGAAGCGATGAGTAATAGCGCACTAAAACGGTTAATGAAACCCAACGAGGGTAAAGTTATTAAAGTTTATGCAATAACATTCAGATACGCTTTGATTAAGGCGATTTTTTTCTCTTCTGTTGCGTAATTGTTAGGTTTATCTCACCATGGCGAAAAGCTGACTCGGATTCACATCTTATCGGGAGTAATTATGATTACGCTGTGGGGAAGGAATAATTCGACCAACGTCAAAAAAGTGCTCTGGACGCTGGAGGAGCTGGATTTACCGTTTAACCAGATAATGGCGGGTTTGCAGTATGGGGTTAATAAAGACGCCGACTACCTGGCGATGAACCCGAACGGTCTGGTGCCGCTGCTGCGCGATGATGAGACGGACGCCACGCTGTGGGAATCCAACACCATTGTCCGCTACCTGGCCGCCCAGTATGGGCAAGGCCGTCTGTGGGTAGAAAATCCGGCCCGCCGCGCGCAGGGGGAAAAATGGATGGACTGGGCCAACCAGACGCTCTCCCCCACGCACCGCGTGATCCTGATGGGGCTGGTCAGAACCCCCGAAGCCGAGCGCGACTATCCCGCCATTCATGCGGCGCAGGACGCCTGTGAAAATCTGTTTGCGATGATGGACGATGAGCTGGCGAAACACGCCTGGTTCTCGGGTGCGGACTTCGGCGTGGGCGATATTGCCGTTGCGCCATTTGTCTGGAACCTGACCAACCTCGGTCTGACGTGGACGCCGCGCCCTCACCTGGCGCGCTGGCTTAAACAGCTGAGCGAACGCCCGGCCTACCGTAACGTGGTGATGATTCCGGTAAGCTGATCACCTCCCGGACGGGCTGACTTTCAGCAACTGCCCGTCCGTTTCATCGGTCAGAACATACAGATAGCCGTCCGGACCGACGCGCACATCGCGAATGCGCTGTTTCCGGTCGCCCAGGATCCGCCCGTCCTCGGTCACCGTGTTGCCGTTCACGCTCAGCACGATCACATCCTTCTCTTTCAGCGCCCCGATAAACAGCTTGTTTTTCCACTGCGGGAACACGTCACTGTTATAAAACGCCATTCCGCTCACGGCGGGTGAGACTTTCCAGACAAACAGCGGTTTTTCGGTTCCTTCAACGTGTTCACCTTTCGCCTCAGGAATTTTTAATCCGCTGTAGTTGATACCGTGGGTCGCCAGCGGCCAGCCATAGTTTTTCCCTTTCTCCGGAATGTTAATCTCATCCCCGCCACGCGGGCCGTGTTCGTTAAGCCACAGCGTGTCGCTCCACGGGTTCATCGCCATCCCTTGCGGGTTACGAATGCCATAAGACCAGATTTCCGGCCGCGCACCGGCGGTGTTCACAAAGGGGTTATCCGGCGGGACTTTGCCATCCTCCGTCAGGCGCACCACTTTCCCCTGGAGTTTATCCAGATCCTGCGCCGTCGGGCGCTGGTTGTTTTCGCCCAGCGCAATAAACAGATAGCCTTTGCCATCAAATACCAGCCTTCCGCCAAAGTGGTGACCGGTGGAGAGTTTCGGCATCTGACGGAACACCGTCTGGAACGCCTCAAGGCGGGAAAGATCGTCGCTTAAGCGCCCGTAACCCACTGCCGTTCCGGCTTTGCCGTCAGCGCCTGCCTCGGCGTAGCTCAGCCAGACGCGGCGCGAGGTGGCAAAATCCGGCGCCAGCACCACGTCCAGCAGCCCTCCCTGTCCGTTGTCCCAGACTTTGGGCACCCCTGTTATCGGGTCTGACAGCCCTTTCCCGGCCTGCCAGTGTTTCAACTGGCCGCCCTTCAACGTCACGAGCAGCCCTTTGTTATCCGGCAGGAACGCCAGCGACCAGGGGTGTTCGAGTTTGTTCTGCAATACCTCAACCTTAACCGCATCAGGCGCAGCAAGGAGCGAAAACGGAAATAACAACGCAGGCAGGAAAATCAGCGAGGATCGGTGCATAACGCGCTCCTTTATCGGCATATGGCATAAAGATTAGCCACTACGTCCGGGCGCGTTATCACTTTTACAAAAGCTTAATCAGAAGGGGGAGTTGCCTCCCCCGGAATCAGTGCTGTTCAAGCTTCGCGTGCTCGTTCAGACACATGATGCATAGAGAGAGCGTTGTCAGGCAGTTTTCAAGCTTCTCCGCGTTTACAGCGATAAAAGTCGGGCAGTCATGGCGTCCGTTCATCAGACAAACCCCGGCAATGGAGAGCACCTCGGCGGCGCGGCGCAGCGCAATACATTCGCTTTCGGCGTATTCCGCTTTCAGGATCGGTGCTTTTTCACGCATGAAATTGCAAAGTTCAAAGAAATTATCACGCAGATGTTCGCTTTCGCTGACTGACATATACCCTTTCGCCTTCCTCAGCTGCAGATATGCGGCAAGGTCGATTCGGGCGTTGATCAGCTTGTTCAGCAGATCGCGTTTCAGTCTGTCAACGGACATGCTCATTCCTCCTCTGTCAGCCCCTGTGCACAGTCAGAATAAGGTTATTTTTTGTACAGTTTAATGCCTGAGATCAATTATTCTTAACTGATTAACATTCTTTACAATGTTACAACTTGCGCGGACATCATCTGCACTGCAAAGAGTGTATAAATCCCCCGCGATACGCTGTAAAATCCCGCCCTGATAACTCCATAATTGATGAATTTTTAACCTATGAGCAATGTTACGCACCCGCCGAAAATCGGCTTTGTCTCCCTGGGCTGCCCGAAAAACCTGGTGGATTCTGAACGCATCCTGACCGAACTTCGTACCGAGGGCTACGACGTGGTGCCAAGCTACGACAACGCCGACATGGTGATCGTGAACACCTGCGGGTTTATCGACAGCGCGGTTCAGGAATCCCTGGAAGCCATTGGTGAAGCCCTGACGGAAAACGGCAAAGTGATTGTGACCGGCTGCCTGGGCGCAAAAGAGGACCAGATCCGTGAAGTGCACCCGAAGGTGCTGGAGATCACCGGTCCACACAGCTACGAGCAGGTGCTGGAACATGTTCATCACTACGTACCCAAGCCTAAGCACAACCCGTTCCTGAGCCTGGTGCCGGAACAGGGGGTGAAGCTGACGCCGCGTCACTACGCTTACCTGAAAATTTCCGAAGGCTGCAACCATCGCTGCACCTTCTGCATTATCCCGTCCATGCGTGGCGATCTGGTGAGCCGCCCGATTGGCGAAGTGCTGGCAGAAGCCAAACGTCTGGCCGATGCGGGCGTGAAGGAGCTGCTGGTGATCTCCCAGGATACCTCCGCCTACGGCGTGGATGTGAAGCACCGTTCCGGTTTCCACAACGGCGAGCCGGTGAAAACCAGCATGGTCGGCCTGTGCGAACAGCTCGCTAAACTGGGCATCTGGACGCGTCTGCACTACGTTTACCCTTATCCGCACGTTGACGACGTCATCCCGCTGATGGCCGAAGGCAAAATCCTGCCGTACCTGGATATCCCGCTGCAGCACGCCAGCCCGCGTATCCTGAAGCTGATGAAACGCCCAGGCTCCGTTGACCGCCAGCTGGCGCGCATCAAGCAGTGGCGTGAAATCTGCCCGGATCTGACTCTGCGTTCGACCTTCATCGTTGGCTTCCCGGGTGAAACCGAAGAAGACTTCCAGATGCTGCTCGACTTCCTGAAAGAGGCGCGTCTGGACCGCGTAGGCTGCTTCAAGTACAGCCCGGTTGAAGGCGCAACCGCTAACGAACTGGCGGATCAGGTGCCGGAAGAGGTAAAAGAAGAGCGCTGGAACCGCTTCATGCAGCTGCAACAGCAGATCTCTGCTGAACGTCTGCAGGAGAAAGTGGGCCGCGAAATTATGGTCATCATCGACGAAGTTGACGAAGAAGGCGCGATTGGCCGCAGCATGGCGGATGCCCCTGAAATCGACGGCGCGGTGTACCTGAACGGGGAAACCAACGTCAAGCCGGGTGACATCATTCGCGTGAAAGTGGAAAACGCCGACGAGTATGACCTGTGGGGTAGCCGGGTTTAAACACCCAGCGCCTGTTTTGTAGGCCGGGTAAGGCGTAGCCGCCACCCGGCACATTCCACTGCCCTACCCCTTAATCCTCGGATCCAGCGCATCGCGCAGCCCATCCCCCAGCAGGTTGAACGCCAGCACGCTCAGGAAAATCGCCAGACTCGGGAATATCGCCACGTGTGGCGCAATCACCATATCTGCCCTCGCCTCGTTGAGCATCGCGCCCCACTCCGGCGTCGGTGGCTGGGCCCCTAATCCCAGAAACGACAGGCTGGCGGCGGAAATTATAGACACGCCAATACGCATCGTAAAATAGACAACAATCGACGACACCGTACCCGGCAGAATATGGCTGAACAGGATGTTGGCGTCGCTGGCCCCCATACTGCGGGCGGATTCAATAAAGGTCTGCTGCTTCAGTACCAGCGTATTGCCGCGCACCAGACGGGCAAACGCCGGGATCGAAAAGACCGCGACGGCGATGATAACATTCGCCATGCCGCTGCCCATAATGGCGACAACCGCAATTGCCAGCAAAATGCCGGGGAAGGCAAACAGCACGTCGCAAATGCGCATAATGATCCGGTCCCACCAGCCCTCGTAATACCCTGCCACCAGACCCAGAACGGTACCGATGACCGCACCGATAAGCACCGCAAACACCCCGGCGGCGAGCGATATCTGCGCGCCCATCAGCACGCGGCTAAAAATATCGCGTCCCAGAGAGTCCACACCGAACCAGTGCATCATCGACGGTCCGTCATTCAGGCGGTCGTAATCAAAGTAGTTTTCCGCATCATACGGTGCCACCCACGGCGCAATGGCGGCCACCACAATCAGCAGCAGTACAAACAGCCCCGCCGTCATGGCAACAGGCTGGCGACGAAAGCGCCGCCAGAATTCAAACCATGGGGTGCGGATATGGTCCGGCTTCAGCCCCGGCATAGCGTTTACAATGGCCTGACGACGCCAGTTCAACAATCGCATCTTACTTATACCTGATGGCCGGATTAATGGCGGCGTACAGCACATCCACCACTAAATTGATAAGAATAAATTCCAGCGAGAAGAGCAGAACTTCCGCCTGAATGACCGGATAGTCGCGCATCTCGACCGAATCCACCAGCAGGCGCCCCAGCCCCGGCCAGTTGAAGACCTTTTCCACCACGATAGAGCCCCCCAGCAGGAAGCCGAACTGCAGCCCCATCATGGTCACCACCGGGATCATCGCGTTACGAAAACCGTGCTTGAGGATGACCCACTTCTCGCTCACCCCTTTCGCCCGTGCGGTACGGATGTAATCTTCACTCAACACGTCAACGAACGACGCGCGTGTGAAGCGCGCCATCACCGCGGAGACGGCCGCGCCCAGCGTCATGGACGGCAGGATGTAGTGCTTCCAGGTATCGGCCCCGACGGTGGGCAACCAGCCCAGTTCCACGGAGAAAATCTGCATCAGGAGCATCCCCAGCGCAAAAGCCGGGAAAGAGATCCCGGTCACCGCCAGCGCCATGCCGACCTTGTCCGGCCAGCGGTTGCGCCAGACGGCAGCGACAATCCCGGCGCCAAGCCCAAACACCATCGCCCAGCACATGCTGGCAATCGTTAACCAGAACGTAGGCATAAAGCGGCTGGCAATCTCTTCCGATACCGGGCGACGCGACACCATCGAGATACCAAAATCGCCCTGCAGCACGTTGCAAATATAATGGAGAAACTGCATGTACAGAGGCTGGTCGAGACCAAGCTGTTTGCGCACCAGTTCAATGACGGTGGCATCCGCCTCTGGCCCGGCCACCAGACGCGCCGGATCGCCCGGCAGCAGATGGACAAACAAAAACACCAGTACCGCCACAATCAGCAGCGTCGGGATAAGCCCCAGCAGGCGTTTACAAACATAATTGAGCATGAGTGTTATTTTAAATCCGCATCGTCAAAGCTAAAGCCCGTATCCGGCATGATGTAAAACCCGGTCAACGCTTTGTTATGCGCCGAAACCAGTTTTTCCACCACGAGCGGTACCCACGGCGACTCTTTCCAGATGATATCCTGTGCGTCTTTGTAGAGGCGCGCTTTCTCATCCGGTTTGGTGGTTTTCAGCGCATCGGCAAGATCTTTATCCACCTGTGGGTTGCTGTAGAATGCCGTGTTGAACAGGGTCGGCGGCCAGTTCTGTGAGGCGAACAGCGGCGACAGCGCCCAGTCAGCCTCACCGGTAGAGGCCGACCAGCCGGTGTAGAACATCCGCACGCCGCTCTCTTTCTGCCCTTTCCCTTCCACTTCTGCTGCACGCTGCCCGGCATCCATCGCGGTGACCTGCACCTTAATACCGACCTGCGCCAGCTGCTGCTGGGTAAACTGCAGCACCTTCTGCGCGGTACTGTGATTATGGGATGACCATAGCGTGGTGCTAAAGCCGTTCGGGAAGCCCGCCTCTTTTAACAGTTCACGGGCTTTCGCCGGATCGTATGGCCACGGCTGATAGCTTTGCGCATAGGCAATAGCCGGTGGCAGCACGCCGGTGGCCGGGGTGGCGAAGCCCGCGAAGGCCACTTTCACCAGCGCCTGACGGTTAATCGCGTAGTTGATGGCCTCGCGCACTTTGGGATTATCAAACGGCTTTTGCGTCACGTTCATGCTGATGTAACGCTGCATAATGGACGGACTGGCCACCAGCTCCAGCTTGCTGTTCTTCTGCAGGATCGCCGCCTGCTCGTACGGGATCGGGAAGGCAAACTGCGCTTCGCCGGTTTGCAGCATCGCCGCGCGGGTGTTGTTATCCACCACCGGACGCCAGGTGATGGTGTCGAGCTTCGGCAGCCCCTGCTGCCAGTAGCCGGCGAATTTCTTCACCTTTACAAAGTCCGTCTGGTTCCAGGTCACCAGCTCATACGGGCCGGTACCGACCGGATGGAACCCAATCTCTTTCCCGTATTTTTTCAGCGCCGCAGGTGAGATCATCGCCGTCGCCGGATGCGCCAGAATATTAATAAAGGCCGAGAACGGCTCTTTCAGGGTAATTTTTACCGTTGTCGGATCGACCGCCTCGGTGCTGGCAATATTTTTATAGAGGTTATAGCGCTTGAGGCTGTTTTCCGGGTTGCTGGCGCGGTCGAGGTTAACCTTCACCGCCTCCGCGTTGAAATCGGTGCCATCCTGGAACTTCACGCCGGTTCTGAGCTTAATGGTATAGACCAGCCCATCATCCGAGACGGTGTACCCCTCTGCCAGCACATTTTTCAGCTTCATCTCTCTGTCCAGGCCAAACAGCCCCTGGTAGAACGACTTGGCGACCGCCTGCGACAGCGTATCGTTGGCGTCATAGGGATCGAGGGTGGTGAAATTGGAGCCGACGGCGACCACCACATCTTTGGCAGCGAACGCGGGAGAGGCGGCCAGGGCTGCCGTCACGCTCGCGGCTAACAGCCATGTACGAGCAACAAATTTAACCATTGTGTTCTCCTGCCTGTTGTACGTTATAACCGCGAAAATGCATTGTCCTGACGCGGAGGGGCAACAAAATGTCCGGGGCCCACTTCACGCAGCGTGACCCGCTCCATGACCTCACCCCGTTTACGAATATTGCTCGGCATCTCATCCTGCAGCAGCACGCGCTGCCCGTGACGGTGTTCGGGATCGGCAACCGGTACTGCAGACATCAGCTTACGGGTGTACGGGTGCTGCGGGTTCTCAAACACCGCCCGCCGCGGACCAATCTCGACGATTTGCCCCAGATACATCACCGCCACGCGATGGCTGATGCGCTCCACCACCGCCATGTCGTGGGAAATAAAGAGAAAGGCAATCCCCAGATCCCGCTGTAAGTCGAGCAATAAATTGATGATTTGCGCGCGGATAGAGACATCCAGCGCCGAGACAGATTCGTCTGCGATCACCACTTTTGGGTTCAGGGCCAGCGCGCGGGCAATGCAAATTCGCTGCCGCTGACCGCCGGAAAACTCATGCGGGTAACGCCAGGCATGTTCCGGCTTCAGACCCACGCGTTCCAGCAGCCACGCCACCCGACGCTGTGCGGCTTCGCCGTCGAGCAGGTTATGCACCCGCAGCGGCTCCATAATCGAATACCCCACCGTATGGCGCGGGTCCAGAGACGCATACGGATCCTGAAAAATAAACTGGATATTCCGCCTCACCGCCTGAAGCTTACTGTCAGGAAGGGTGTCGATACGTTCGCCGTTAAAGGTAATGCTCCCTTCCTGCGACTCCACCAGCCGAAGTAACGCGCGTCCGGTGGTGGATTTGCCGCAACCCGACTCCCCCACCAGCGCCAGCGTTTCGCCTGGCCATAAATCAAAACTGACATTTTCAACCGCGTGCACTTCACGCTTTACGCGGTTGAAAATGCCGCTGCGCAGAGGAAAACGGGTCACCAGATCCCGCACCTCCAGAATGGGCTTGCCGGGGACCACGGTGTCCTGCTCGGTTTCCTCTTCCTGGCGGCCCGCCGCCTCAAGGGAAATCAGCGGGAAACGGCGCGGAAGATCGCTGCCGTTCATCGCCCCCAGCCGTGGAACCGCCGCCAGCAGCGCTTTGGTGTAAGGGTGGGCGGGCGCATGGAAAATCTGCTCTACCGTGCCGGTTTCTACCGCCCTGCCCTGGTGCATCACCAGCACGCGATCGGCAATATCCGCGACCACGCCCATATCGTGGGTGATAAACATCACCCCCATCTCCATCTCCTGCTGCAGCACTTTGATAAGCTGCAGGATCTGCGCCTGAATGGTGACATCCAGCGCTGTCGTCGGCTCGTCCGCAATCAATACCGCCGGACGGCATGAGAGCGCCATGGCAATCATCACCCGCTGACGCATCCCGCCGGAGAGCTGATGCGGATAGCGGCCGAGTATGGACTGCGACTCCGGGATACGTACCAGCTCCAGCATCCGTTTGGCTTCCAGAAGTGCTTCATCGCCGCTCAGCCCCTGATGCAGGCGGATGGATTCGGCAATTTGCTCTCCAACCGGGAAGACCGGGTTCAGCGAGGTCATCGGCTCCTGGAAGATCATCGCGATATCCGCCCCGCGCACGCCCTGCATCTGTGCTGCGCTCAGCTCGTTTAAATCAATGACCTGACGATTGCGACGGCGCAGAAGCATCTTCTCGCTGCTGATTTGCCCGCCCGTCTGTTCCAGCAGGCGCATCAGCGCCAGCGCGGTGACCGATTTCCCGGAGCCGGACTCCCCCACAATCGCCAGCGTTTCGCCGCGATTGAGTGAGAACGATAAATTCTCTACTGCGGGGATGAACTGCCGCTCCTCCTGAAACGCAATATTCAGCTGATGGACAGCCAGCACTTCGCGGTTATCCAGCTCTTCACTGTGCGGCACGCGTTGCCCCCTTATTCACGATAGATCCCGGTGCTGGGTTCATCACCGGCATAGCCCCAGGCGCGGTACATCCCTTCGCTGTTGAACGGCAGGGCCACGTTACCCTCACGGTCCACCGCAATGAGTCCACCCTCACCGCCCAGCGCGGGCAACTTTTCCATTACCACACGCTCGCAGGCTTCACTCAGGCTGAGCCCGCCGTAATCCATCAGGGCGGTAATGTCATATGCGGCGAGCGCGCGAATAAACACTTCGCCGGTTCCGGTGCAGGAGACCGCCGCCGTGGCGTTATTGGCATAGCACCCGGCGCCCGGCAGCGGACTGTCGCCAACCCGGCCCGGTAGCTTGTTGGTCATGCCACCGGTTGAGGTGGCCGCCGCCAGATTACCAGCCTTATCAAGCGCCACCGCGCCAACCGTGCCCATTTTGGTGGTTTCATTGAGCGGTGAGGAGTGGTCCAGCTGGGTCATGCCCGCCGTACGGGCTGCCAGCAGCTGCTGGTAACGCTCGTCAGTGGAAAAAAGATCCGGCGATACCCGCTCCATCCCGTGTGCGAAGGCAAAGTTCTCCGCCCCAACGCCCGTCAGCAGCACATGAGGACTCTCTTCCATCACCAGTCGCGCCGCCAGAATCGGGTTGCGCAGATGGCTCACGCCCGCCACGGCCCCTGCTTTCAGGGTGACGCCATCCATCACGCAGGCATCCAGCTCGTGCGTCTCGTCACGCGTATACACGGAACCAATCCCCGCATTGAACAGCGGACATTCTTCCAGCAGACGCACCGCTTCGGTCACCACATCCAGCGCGCTTTCGCCCGCCTCCAGCATTCGCTGGCCCGTTTCGACAATGGCGTAGAGCGCATCAATGTAGCGCTTCTCCTGCTCAGGACTGAGCTGTGCACGGGTAATAGCCCCGGCGCCGCCATGAATTGCGATTACCGCATTAACCATTTCGCCTCACCTGTCAGCCTGCATGGCGGCTTTTTCTATAAATATCATTATCGTTGATGATTCTTCAGATAATTTTTGAATATAGAAAGACGCAACTGCGATGTAAAGGGTACTCATGGTGGGTCATACAGTTAGCCGCACTTTTCTGCCATAATGAGCGCTTTCGTTGTTACTGTGCTGGAGCCCACTATGGATTTTACCGCCGGACTGATGCCGCTTGAGACGGCACTCACGCAGATGCTGGACCGACTTTCCCCGCTGCACGACGTAGAGACGCTGCCGCTGGCGCGCTGTTTTGGTCGTATTGCCGCACGCGACATCATTTCCCCGCTTAACGTACCGGGGTTTGATAACTCAGCGATGGACGGTTACGCGGTACGCCTGGCGGATCTCCAGACGGGTCAGGCGCTGCCTGTCGCAGGAAAAGCCTTCGCCGGTCAACCGTTTGACGGAGAATGGCCTGTGGGCACCTGCGTGCGCATCATGACCGGCGCGCCGGTTCCCGCAGGCTGCGATGCGGTGGTGATGCAGGAAGAGACCGAACAGACCGCTGACGGCGTGCGCTTTACCGCCAGCGTCAAAGCAGGCCAGAACATCCGCCGCACCGGCGAAGATATTGCTCTTGGCGCAACGGTATTCGCTGCGGGGCAGAAGCTGACGGTGGGTGAACTGCCGGTGCTGGCCTCGCTCGGTATCGCGGACATTGAGGTGATCCGTCAGGTGCGCGTCGCGCTCTTTTCTACCGGTGATGAACTGCAGCTTCCGGGCCAGCCGCTGCAGGACGGGCAGATTTACGACACCAACCGTCTGGCGGTACACCTGATGCTGGAGCAGTTGGGCTGTGAAGTGATCAACCTTGGCATTATTCCTGATGACCCGGAAAAACTGCGCGCCGCCTTTATTGAGGCAGACAACGCGGCCGACGTGGTGATCAGCTCCGGCGGTGTTTCGGTGGGTGAAGCGGATTACACCAAAACCATCCTGGAAGAGCTGGGTGAAATCGCCTTCTGGAAGCTGGCCATCAAGCCGGGCAAACCGTTCGCTTTTGGCAAGCTTAAGCACAGCTGGTTCTGCGGCCTGCCGGGTAACCCGGTCTCTGCCGCCCTGACCTTCTACCAGCTGGTGATCCCGCTGCTGGCGAAGCTTTCGGGCAACCGTGCCAGTCCGCTGCCGGTACGCCAGCGCGTGCGTGCCGCTACGCGCCTTAAGAAATCCCCCGGTCGTCTTGATTTCCAGCGCGGTATTCTGACGCGCAACGCGGAGGGCGAGCTGGAGGTGAGCACCACCGGCCATCAGGGTTCGCACATTTTCAGCTCCTTCAGCCAGGGCAACTGCTTTATCGTGCTGGAGCGCGAGCGTGGCAATGTGGAAGCAGGCGAATGGGTTGAGGTGGAGCGCTTTAACCACCTGTTCGGAGGCTAAGATGGCGGCGGAACTGAGCGATGAAGAGATGATGCGCTATAACCGCCAGATTGTCCTGCGCGGTTTTGATTTTGAAGGCCAGGAAGCGCTCAAGGCGGCCAGCGTGCTGGTCGTCGGCCTGGGCGGTCTGGGCTGCGCCGCCGCGCAATATCTCGCCGCGGCGGGTGTGGGCAAGATGACGCTGCTGGACTTTGATACCGTGTCGGTGTCAAATCTGCAGCGCCAGACGCTGCACAGCGATGCGACACTCGGCCAGCCGAAGGTGGACTCTGCCCGCGCAGCGTTAACGCGCATCAACCCCCACGTTCAGTTCACGCCGATTAACGCGATGCTGGATGACGAGGCGTTATACGCGCAAATCGCAAAGCACGATCTGGTGCTGGACTGTACTGATAACGTCGCCATCCGCAACCAGCTAAACGCCGGCTGTTTTACCCACAAAACGCCGCTGGTTTCTGGCGCGGCAATCCGCATGGAAGGACAGATCAGCGTCTTTACCTATGCTGAAGGCGAACCGTGTTATCGCTGTCTGAGCCGCCTGTTTGGTGAGAATGCGCTCACCTGCGTCGAGGCGGGCGTGATGGCGCCGTTAGTCGGCGTGATCGGGTCACTGCAGGCGATGGAAGCGATCAAAGTGCTGACCCGTTACGGTACGCCAGCGGCGGGGAAAATTGTGATGTATGACGCAATGACCTGCCAGTTCCGCGAGATGAAGCTGATGCGTAATCCGGGGTGTGAGGTGTGCAGCGGTTAAACCTCGTTGCGGCCTGATGCCCTCACCCCGGCCCTCTCCCACCGGGAGAGGGAGATAACGCGTCAGAGAGCCGTCCGTCCAAACGCCCCCTGCCAGTCCTGCTCAAACTTCACGATCGCCGCATCCACCGCCGGAGAGGTAATAAACTGCTGCGCCACGTCCAGCGGCAGCGTGATGGACTCACAGCCGGCCAGCAGGCAATCCAGCGCCTGACGCGGGGTTTTGAAGCTCGCCGCCAGTACTTTTGATTGCGGGGCATGCAGCGTCAGCAACTGCTGTAATTCCACAACGGTCTGGATCCCGTCTCCGCCCTGCGCATCCACGCGGTTAACGTAAGGCGCGACATACTCTGCCCCCGCCAGCGCGGACAACATCCCCTGTGCGGCACCATATACCGCGGTCCCCAGCGTCGGGATCCCTTCTGCTTTCAGCATTTTGATCGCCGCCAGCCCTTCCGCCGTCACCGGCACTTTCACCACCAGGTCGTTAATGATGGCACGCAGCTTACGCGCATCGTCCACCATGCCTTCGGCGGTCGTGGCCATCACCTGCGCGAACAGACGGCCTTTGCCACCCAGCGCGTCGTGCAGTTCTGGCAGCAGAACCTCAAGCGGCGTTTTGCCTGCCGCCACAATGCTGGGGTTGGTGGTTACGCCCGCCAGCGGGAAGATGCGTGCGAGCTTTTTCACTGCCGCAACGTCAGAAGTGTCGAGATAAAGTTCCATGATGTCGCCCTCAATTTTAGCCTGCACTTACCCTATCACGACAAAACCTGCTCAGGAGTTGACCTGCATCAAGATAACTTTCATTCGAAAGTAATTTAATCTTCATATGCAAGATGAGAGGCAAAATCATGATCTTCAATATTCAGCGTTACTCTACCCACGATGGCCCCGGGATCCGTACCGTGGTGTTCCTGAAAGGCTGCTCGCTGGGCTGTCGCTGGTGCCAGAACCCGGAAAGCCGGGCCCGCACGCGGGACGTGCTGTTTGATGCACGTCTTTGCCTGGACGGCTGCGATCTGTGCCAGCAGGCGGCACCGGGCTGTATCGAACGTGCGCTGAACGGGCTGGTCATCCACCGTGAGAAGCTAGACGAACAGACGCTCACGGCCCTTACGGACTGCTGCCCGACACAGGCGCTCACCGTGTGTGGTGAAGAACGTCAGGTGGAGGAGATCATGGCGACCGTCCTGCGCGATAAGCCGTTTTACGACCGCAGCGGCGGTGGAATCACCCTCTCCGGCGGCGAGCCGTTTATGAACCCCGATCTGGCACTGGCGCTGTTTAAAGCCAGCCATGAACAGGGTATTCATACCGCCGTCGAAACCTGCCTTCACGTGCCGTGGCACTATATCGCGCCTTCACTACCGTATGTCGATCTGTTCCTCGCCGACCTGAAGCATGTGGATGCAGAGGTGTTCAAACAGTGGACGGACGGCTCGGCAAAACGCATCCTGGACAACCTGAAACGCCTGGCGGCGGCCGGGAAAAAAATCATCATTCGCATGCCGCTGATCCCGGGCTTTAACGCCGATGAAGCCTCTGTTACCGCCATTACCAATTTCGCCGCCGACGAACTGAACGTTCGCGACATTCACTTTCTGCCGTATCACACGCTGGGCATGAACAAATACACACTGCTCGGCCAACCCTACTCTGCCCCTGACAAACCGCTGGATAACCCTGCGCTACTGGACTTTGCACAGCAGTATGCCTGCCAGAAAGGGTTAACCGCGACCTTACGAGGATAAAACGATGACTACCCTGAATCTCAACACCCTCAGCGAGCGCATTAAAGCGCACAAAATGGCCCTGGTGCATATCGTGAAGCCGCCGGTCTGTACCGAGCGCGCGCAGCACTACACTGAAATGTACCAGCAGCATATGGATAAACCGATCCCGGTGCGTCGCGCGCTGGCCCTGGCGCATCATCTCGCGCAGCGCACCATCTGGATCAAACACGATGAGCTGATCGTCGGTAACCAGGCAAGCGAAGTGCGCGCCGCGCCGATCTTCCCGGAATATACCGTCTCCTGGATTGAGAAAGAGATTGACGATCTGGCGGACCGTCCCGGCGCGGGCTTTGCGGTCAGCGAAGAGAATAAGCGCGTTCTGCATGAGATCTGCCCGTGGTGGCGCGGCCAGACGGTACAGGATCGCTGTTACGGCATGTTCACCGACGAGCAGAAAAGCCTGCTGGAAACCGGCATTATCAAAGCCGAAGGCAACATGACCTCCGGCGATGCCCACCTGGCGGTAAACTTCCCGCTGGTGCTGGAAAAAGGGCTCGACGGCCTGCGCGCTAAAGTGGCCGAGCGCCGCTCGCGCATCAACCTGACGGTGCTGGACGACCTGCACGGCGATCAGTTCCTGAAAGCGATTGATATCGTGCTGGAGGCGGTAAGTCTGCATATCGAACGTTTTGCAGCCCTGGCGCGTGAAATGGCGGCTACCGAATCCCGCGTCAGCCGCCGCGACGAGCTGCTGGCGATAGCGGAAAACTGTGACGCGATTGCCCATGAACCGCCAAAAACCTTCTGGCAGGCGCTGCAGCTGTGCTACTTCATTCAGCTTATCCTGCAGATTGAGTCCAACGGCCACTCCGTGTCGTTCGCCCGCATGGATCAGTATCTCTACCCGTACTACCGTCGCGACGTAGAGCTGAACCAGAGCCTTGACCGCGAGCACGCCATCGAGTTGCTCCACAGCTGCTGGCTGAAGTTGCTGGAAGTGAACAAGATCCGCTCCGGCTCGCACTCCAAAGCCTCCGCAGGCAGCCCGCTGTACCAGAACGTCACCATCGGCGGTCAGAAGCTGGTCAACGGTGAGCCAATGGACGCCGTCAACCCGCTCTCTTACGCGATTCTGGAGTCCTGCGGTCGTCTGCGCTCCACCCAGCCAAACCTGAGCGTGCGTTATCACGCAGGGATGAGCAACGACTTCCTCGACGCCTGCGTGCAGGTGATCCGCTGCGGCTTCGGCATGCCGGCGTTCAACAACGATGAAATCGTGATCCCGGAATTCATCAAGCTCGGCGTAGAAAAAGAAGATGCGTACGACTATGCCGCCATCGGCTGCATCGAAACCGCCGTTGGCGGCAAATGGGGCTACCGCTGCACCGGCATGAGCTTTATTAACTTCGCCCGCGTGATGCTCGCCGCGCTGGAAGGCGGCCGCGATGCCACCAGCGGGAAAGTGTTCCTGCCGCAGGAGAAAGCGCTCTCTGCCGGTAACTTCGGCAATTTCGACGAGGTGATGACGGCCTGGGATACCCAGATCCGCTATTACACCCGTAAATCCATCGAGATTGAGTATGTCGTGGACACCATGCTGGAAGAGAATGTCCACGATATCCTCTGCTCGGCGCTGGTGGATGACTGCATCGAGCGGGCGAAAAGCATCAAGCAGGGCGGCGCGAAGTATGACTGGGTCTCCGGCCTGCAGGTGGGGATTGCCAACCTCGGTAACAGCCTGGCGGCGGTAAAGAAACTGGTGTTCGAGCAGGGCGTCATCGGTCAGCAGCAGCTGGCGGCGGCGCTGGCGGATGACTTCGACGGGCTGACGCACGAGCAGCTGCGTCAGCGTCTGATCAACGGTGCGCCGAAGTACGGCAACGATGACGACAGTGTGGACATGCTGCTGACCCGTGCTTATCAGACCTACATTGACGAGCTGAAGCAGTATCACAACCCGCGTTACGGCCGTGGCCCCATTGGCGGTAACTACTACGCGGGCACATCCTCCATCTCCGCAAACGTGCCGTTTGGTGCAGCGACAATGGCGACTCCGGACGGACGCAAAGCGCACACCCCGCTGGCGGAAGGCGCCAGTCCGGCCTCCGGTACCGATCATCTCGGTCCAACGGCAGTAATCGGCTCCGTGGGTAAACTGCCGACCGAAGCGATTCTTGGCGGCGTGCTGTTAAACCAGAAGCTGAACCCGTCAACGCTGGAAAACGACAGCGACCGTCAAAAGCTGATGGTGCTGCTGCGTACCTTCTTCGAGGTGCATAAAGGCTGGCATATTCAGTACAACATCGTCTCACGCGAAACGCTGCTGGACGCGAAGAAACACCCGGACCAGTATCGTGACCTGGTGGTACGCGTCGCAGGCTACTCGGCGTTCTTCACCGCCCTGTCGCCGGATGCACAGGACGATATCATTGCGCGTACGGAGCATACGCTGTAACGAAGTATCCCCTCTCCCTTGAGGGCTGAGGGTTCCCCAGAAAAATGAAAAGCACGATGAAGTGTGATCTACTGGTTGCGCTAACAAATCAGAAGAGACCTCATCGTGCCTTTACAGACAGTCTGCCAGAAATTTTTCTCCGCGTCTTTACCGGACGTTCACAGCTTCCGGATTAATGTCCTTGTTTCCATGGCCGTTGCCCTCACGCACGGTGCGGATCTGACCCTGACCAGCCTTGGTCGCACTCTTCCCGGCAGGGCGCACGTCAAAAATAAAATTAAACGTGTTGACCGTGCCCTGGGTAATACCGCCCTTCACCGGGA
>NZ_LNII01000031.1:0-1528 GCF_001463365.1 Enterobacter sp. 50793107
GGTTTAGGACGGCTTTCAGGCCGATCTCTTTAATAATGGCCGCGATGGTCTTGGGGCCGCGTCGAAGGGACAGTATGATTTGATAATACTGGACGTGATGCTGCCTTTCCTCGACGGGTGGCAAATCATCAGCGCACTGAGGAAGTCCGGGCACGAAGAACCGGTCCTGTTTTTAACCGCAAAAGACAACGTGCGGGACAAAGTGAAAGGACTGGAGCTTGGTGCAGATGACTACCTGATTAAGCCCTTCGATTTTACGGAGCTGGTTGCACGTGTAAGAACCTTACTGCGGCGGGCACGCTCGCAGTCCGCAACGGTTTGCACCATCGCCGATATGACCGTTGATATGGTGCGCCGAACCGTGATCCGTTCGGGGAAGAAGATCCATCTCACCGGTAAAGAATACGTTCTGCTTGAGTTGCTGTTGCAACGCACCGGAGAAGTGTTACCCAGGAGTCTTATCTCGTCCTTGGTCTGGAATATGAACTTTGACAGTGATACGAATGTGATTGATGTCGCCGTGAGACGTCTGAGAAGTAAAATTGATGATGACTTTGAACCAAAACTGATCCATACCGTTCGCGGTGCCGGATATGTCCTGGAGATCAGAGAAGAGTGAGGTTCAAAATTTCCCTGACCACACGCCTGAGCCTGATTTTTTCTGCAGTGATGCTTACGGTATGGTGGTTATCAAGTTTTATCCTGATTAGCACCCTTAATGGCTATTTCGATAATCAGGATCGCGATTTTCTGACTGGTAAACTTCAGCTCACCGAAGAGTTTCTTAAAACAGAGACGTTCAGGAACAAAACGGATATTAAGTCATTATCAGAAAAAATAAACGATGCGATGGTGGGGCACAATGGCTTATTCATTTCTATAAAAAATATGGAAAATGAAAAACTGGTGGAACTGTATGCCAAAAATTCTGTTGTTCCAGCGGTCCTGCTAAATAAGTCGGGGGATATTCTCGACTATATGATCCAGACGGAAGAAAATAACACCGTATACCGCAGTATCTCGCGGCGGGTTGCCGTGACGCCGGAACAGGGTAAAAGCAAACATTTCATCGTTACGGTTGCCACGGATACCGGGTATCACACCCTGTTTATGGATAAGCTCAGTACCTGGCTGTTCTGGTTCAATATCGGTCTGGTTTTTATTTCTGTTTTTCTGGGCTGGCTGACCACACGCATTGGTCTGAAACCGTTACGGGAAATGACCAGTCTGGCTTCCTCCATGACCGTGCACAGCCTGGATCAGCGTCTTAATCCCGATCTGGCTCCGCCGGAAATCTCAGAGACCATGCAGGAATTCAATAACATGTTCGATCGCCTGGAGGGTTCATTCCGGAAACTGTCAGATTTCTCGTCTGACATCGCGCATGAGCTGCGCACACCGGTCAGTAATCTGATGATGCAGACGCAGTTTGCACTGGCTAAGGAAAGGGATGTTTCGCATTACCGCGAAATTTTATTCGCTAACCTGGAAGAACTGAAAAGGTTGTCACGAATGACCAGTGACATGC
>NZ_LNII01000032.1:0-6463 GCF_001463365.1 Enterobacter sp. 50793107
TGAATATGGAAAGAGTTTTTACCCAGATCGATACCAATGAGCGCAATGTTTTCCATGATAGTTCTCCGAATGAAAGCCTGTCCTCAGCATAATACCGGGAAGGAGGGAGTGACCATCTCATTAAATATCCTACGTTAAGCCTGTTTCTTTAGCTGGCATTACAAAAAGCGAGCGTCTGCATGGTACAGACAGACACCCGAATACGATAAAAATGAGACGAAAAAAACGGTAATGCTGTCAACCTGTTGATGACTATTTTAATCTGTAGTCATTCAATCCTTGTAACATCAGGATGATCCTGGTGTCAGTGAAAATACGAAATCAACACGTTGGTATCATTACCCACCTGTGAACTGACGTCGGCATTTTGAATCTCACTTCGGCGTGCCCCCTCCGAATGGCGCAAAACATTTCGTGGTATGGCATGATAGCACCCGAAGAGAGTCAATTCAGGGTGGTAAATGTGAAACCAGTAACGCTATACGATGTCGCAGAGTATGCCGGTGTCTCTTATCAGACCGTTTCCCGCGTGGTGAACCAGGCCAGCCACGTCTCTGCGAAAACGCGGGAAAAGGTGGAAGCGGCGATGGCGCAGCTGAACTACATTCCCAACCGCGTGGCACAACAACTGGCGGGGAAACAGTCGTTGCTGATTGGCGTTGCTACCTCCAGTCTGGCCCTGCACGCGCCGTCGCAAATTGTCGCGGCGATTAAATCTCGCGCCGATCAACTGGGTGCCAGCGTGGTGGTGTCGATGGTAGAACGAAGCGGCGTCGAAGCCTGTAAAGCGGCGGTGCACAATCTTCTCGCGCAACGCGTCAGTGGGCTGATCATTAACTATCCGCTGGATGACCAGGATGCCATTGCTGTGGAAGCTGCCTGCGCTAATGTTCCGGCGTTATTTCTTGATGTCTCTGACCAGACTCCCATCAACAGTATTATTTTCTCCCATGAAGACGGTACGCGACTGGGCGTGGAGCATCTGGTCGCATTGGGTCACCAGCAAATCGCGCTGTTAGCGGGCCCATTAAGTTCTGTCTCGGCGCGTCTGCGTCTGGCGGGCTGGCATAAATATCTCACTCGCAATCAAATTCATCCGATAGCGGAACGGGAAGGCGACTGGAGTGCCATGTCCGGTTTTCAACAAACCATGCAAATGCTAAATGAGGGCATCGTTCCCACTGCGATGCTGGTTGCCAACGATCAGATGGCGCTGGGCGCAATGCGCGCCATTACCGAGTCCGGGTTGCGCGTTGGTGCGGATATCTCGGTAGTGGGATACGACGATACCGAAGACAGCTCGTGTTATATCCCGCCGTTAACCACCATCAAACAGGATTTTCGCCTGCTGGGGCAAACCAGCGTGGACCGCTTGCTGAAACTCTCTCAGGGCCAGGCGGTGAAGAGCAATCAGCTGTTGCCCGTCTCACTGGTGAAAAGAAAAACCACCCTGGCGCCCAATACGCAAACCACCTCTCCCCGCACGTTGGCAGATTCCTTAATGCAGCTGGCACGACAAGTTTCCCGACTTGAAAGCGGGCAGTGAGCGCAACGCAATTAATGTGAGTCAGCTCACTCATTAGGCACCCCAGGCTTTACACTCTATGTGTCCGGCTCGTATGTTATGCGAAAATGTGAGCGGATAACAATTCACGCAGGATACAACTATGACAATGATTACGGATTCACTGGCCGTCGTATTACAACGTCGTGACTGGGAAAACCCTGGCGTTACCCAACTTAATCGCCTTGCGGCACATCCCCCTTTCGCCAGCTGGCGTAATAGCGAAGAGGCTCGCACCGATCGCCCTTCCCAAGAGTCGCGCAGCCTGAATGGTGAATGGCGCTTTGCCTGGTTTCCGGCACCAGAAGCGGTACCAGAAAGCTGGCTGGAGCGCGATCTTCCTGACGCCGATACTGTCATCGTCCCCTCAAACTGGCAGATGCACGGTTACGATGCGCCTATCTACACCAACGTGACCTATCCCATTGCGGTCAATCCGCCGTATGTTCCCACGGAGAATCCGACGGGTTGTTACTCGCTCACATTTAATGTTGATGAAAGCTGGCTACAGGAAGGCCAGACGCGAATTATTTTTGATGGTGTTAACTCGGCGTTTCATTTGTGGTGCAACGGGCGCTGGGTCGGTTACGGACAGGACAGTCGTTTGCCGTCTGAATTTGACCTGAGCGCATTTTTACACGCCGGAGAAAACCGCCTCGCGGTGATGGTGCTGCGCTGGAGTGACGGCAGTTATCTGGAAGATCAGGATATGTGGCGGATGAGCGGCATTTTCCGTGACGTCTCGTTGCTGCATAAACCGAGCACGCAAATCAGCGATTTCCATGTAGCCACTCACTTTAATGATGATTTCAGCCGCGCTGTACTGGAGGCAGACGTTCAGATGTACGGCGAGCTGCGCGATGAGCTGCGGGTGACGGTTTCTTTGTGGCAGGGTGAAACGCAGGTCGCCAGCGGCACCGCGCCTTTCGGCGGTGAAATTATCGATGAGCGTGGTGGTTATGCCGATCACGTCACCCTACGTCTGAACGTCGAAAACCCGAAACTGTGGAGCGCCGAAATCCCGAATCTCTATCGTGCGGTGGTTGAACTGCACACCGCCGACGGCACGCTGATTGAAGCAGAAGCCTGCGATGTCGGTTTCCGCGAGGTGCGGATTGAAAATGGTCTGCTGCTGCTGAACGGCAAGCCGTTGCTGATTCGCGGCGTTAACCGTCACGAGCATCATCCTCTGCATGGTCAGGTCATGGATGAGCAGACGATGGTGCAGGATATCCTGCTGATGAAGCAGAACAACTTTAACGCCGTGCGCTGTTCGCATTATCCGAACCATCCGCTGTGGTACACGCTGTGCGACCACTACGGCCTGTATGTGGTGGATGAAGCCAACATTGAAACCCACGGCATGGTGCCAATGAATCGTCTGACCGATGATCCGCGCTGGCTACCCGCGATGAGCGAACGCGTAACGCGAATGGTGCAGCGCGATCGTAATCACCCGAGTGTGATCATCTGGTCGCTGGGGAATGAATCAGGCCACGGCGCTAATCACGACGCACTCTATCGCTGGATCAAATCTGTCGATCCTTCCCGCCCGGTACAGTATGAAGGCGGCGGAGCCGACACCTTCGCAACCGATATTATTTGCCCGATGTACGCGCGCGTGGATGAAGACCAGCCCTTCCCGGCTGTGCCGAAATGGTCCATCAAAAAATGGCTTTCGTTGCCTGGAGAGACGCGCCCGCTGATCCTTTGCGAATACGCCCACGCGATGGGTAACAGTCTTGGCGGCTTCGCTAAATACTGGCAGGCGTTTCGTCAGTACCCCCGTTTACAGGGCGGCTTCGTCTGGGACTGGGTGGATCAGTCGCTGATTAAATATGATGAAAATGGCAATCCGTGGTCGGCTTACGGCGGTGATTTTGGCGATACGCCGAATGATCGCCAGTTCTGCATGAACGGTCTGGTCTTTGCAGACCGCACGCCGCATCCGGCGCTGACGGAAGCAAAACACCAGCAGCAGTTTTTCCAGTTCAGTTTATCCGGGCGAACCATCGAAGTGACCAGCGAATACCTGTTCCGTCATAGCGATAACGAGCTCCTGCACTGGATGGTGGCGCTGGATGGCAAGCCGCTGGCAAGCGGTGAAGTGCCTCTGGATGTCGCTCCACAAGGTAAACAGTTGATTGAACTGCCTGAACTACCGCAGCCGGAGAGCGCCGGACAACTCTGGCTAACGGTTCACGTAGTGCAACCGAACGCGACCACATGGTCAGCAGCCGGACACATCAGCGCCTGGCAGCAGTGGCGTCTGGCGGAAAACCTCAGCGTGACACTCCCCTCCGCGCCCCACGCCATCCCGCAACTGACCACCAGCGAAACGGATTTTTGCATCGAGCTGGATAATAAGCGTTGGCAATTTAACCGCCAGTCAGGCTTTCTTTCACAGATGTGGATTGGCGATAAAAAACAACTGCTGACGCCGCTGCGCGATCAGTTCACCCGCGCACCGCTGGATAACGACATTGGCGTAAGTGAAGCGACCCGCATTGACCCTAACGCCTGGGTCGAACGCTGGAAGGCGGCGGGCCATTACCAGGCCGAAGCAGCGTTGTTGCAGTGCACGGCAGATACGCTTGCCGACGCGGTGCTGATTACCACGGTCCACGCGTGGCAGCATCAGGGGAAAACCTTATTTATCAGCCGGAAAACCTACCGGATTGATGGAAGTGGTCAAATGGCGATTACCGTTGATGTTGAAGTGGCGAGCAATACGCCACATCCGGCGCGGATTGGCCTGACCTGCCAGCTGGCGCAGGTAGCAGAGCGGGTAAACTGGCTCGGATTAGGGCCGCAAGAAAACTATCCCGACCGCCTTACTGCGGCCTGTTTTGACCGCTGGGATCTGCCATTGTCAGACATGTATACCCCGTACGTCTTCCCGAGCGAAAACGGTCTGCGCTGCGGGACGCGCGAATTGAATTATGGCCCACACCAGTGGCGCGGCGACTTCCAGTTCAACATCAGCCGCTACAGTCAACAGCAACTGATGGAAACCAGCCATCGCCATCTGCTGCACGCGGAAGAAGGCACATGGCTGAATATCGACGGTTTCCATATGGGGATTGGTGGCGACGACTCCTGGAGCCCGTCAGTGTCGGCGGAATTCCACCTTAGCGCCGGTAGCTACCATTACCAGTTGCTCTGGTGTCAAAAATAATAATAACCGGGCAGGCCATGTCTGCCCGTATTTCGCGTAAGGAAATCCATTATGTACTATTTAAAAAACACAAACTTTTGGATGTTCGGTTTATTCTTTTTCTTTTACTTTTTTATCATGGGAGCCTACTTCCCGTTTTTCCCGATTTGGCTACATGACATCAACCATATCAGCAAAAGTGATACGGGTATTATTTTTGCCGCTATTTCTCTGTTCTCGCTATTATTCCAACCGCTGTTTGGTCTGCTTTCTGACAAACTCGGGCTGCGCAAATACCTGCTGTGGATTATTACCGGCATGTTAGTGATGTTTGCGCCGTTCTTTATTTTTATCTTCGGGCCACTGTTACAATACAACATTTTAGTAGGATCGATTGTTGGTGGTATTTATCTAGGCTTTTGTTTTAACGCCGGTGCGCCAGCAGTAGAGGCATTTATCGAGAAAGTCAGCCGTCGCAGTAATTTCGAATATGGTCGCGCGCGGATGTTTGGCTGTGTTGGCTGGGCGCTGTGTGCCTCGATTGTCGGCATCATGTTCACCATCAATAATCAGTTTGTTTTCTGGCTGGGTTCTGGCTGTGCATTCATCCTCGCCGTTTTACTCTTTTTCGCCAAAACGGATGCGCCCTCTTCTGCCACGGTTGCCAATGCGGTAGGTGCCAACCATTCGGCATTTAGCCTTAAGCTGGCGCTGGAACTGTTCAGACAGCCAAAACTGTGGTTTTTGTCACTGTATGTTATTGGCGTTTCCTGCACCTACGATGTTTTTGACCAACAGTTTGCTAATTTCTTTACTTCGTTCTTTGCTACCGGTGAACAGGGTACGCGGGTATTTGGCTACGTAACGACAATGGGCGAATTACTTAACGCCTCGATTATGTTTTTTGCGCCACTGATCATTAATCGCATCGGTGGGAAAAACGCCCTGCTGCTGGCTGGCACTATTATGTCAGTACGTATTATTGGCTCATCGTTCGCTACCTCAGCACTGGAAGTGGTTATTCTGAAAACGCTGCATATGTTTGAAGTACCGTTCCTGCTGGTGGGCTGCTTTAAATATATTACCAGCCAGTTTGAAGTGCGTTTTTCAGCGACGATTTATCTGGTCTGTTTCTGCTTCTTTAAGCAACTGGCGATGATTTTTATGTCTATTCTGGCGGGCAATATGTATGAAAGCATCGGTTTCCAGGGCGCTTACCTGGTGCTGGGTCTGGTGGCGCTGGGCTTCACCTTAATTTCCGTGTTCACGCTTAGCGGCCCCGGCCCACTTTCTCTGCTGCGTCGCCAGGTGAATGAAGTCGCTTAAGAAATTAATGTCGGATACGGCGCGAGCGCCTTATCCGACCAACTTATCAGGACGGAATGTTAAAAATGAACATGTCGATGACAGAAAAAATAAAAGCAGGCAAGCTATTTACCGATATGTGCGAAGGCTTACCTGAAAAAAGACTTCGTGGGAAAACATTAATGTATGAGTTCAATCACTCGCATCCATCAGAAGTTGAAAAAAGGGTAATGACTCCAACTTATTGATAGTGTTTTATGTTCAGATAATGCCCGATGACTTTGTCATGCAGCTCCACCGATTTTGTGAGCGACAGCGACTTCCGTCCCAGCCGTGCCAGGTGCTGCCTCAGATTCAGGTTATGCCGCTCAATTCGCTGCGTATATCGCTTGCTGATTACGTGCAGCTTTCCCTTCAGGCGGGATTCATACAGAGGC